>NZ_CBDKZX010000017.1:0-62237 GCF_965301105.1 Kluyvera sp. | reverse complement strand
TAGTGGAAGTCATACAGATAGCCGCCTTCCACCGGCACAATCGGCTCGTTGAAGGTTATCCAGTATTTGATTTTATGGCCGAACAGGCGAAACGCCGTGGCGGCAAAACGGGCGAACAGATCGGTCACGTGTTTTGACTCGAAGCCGCCGTAGCGATTTTGCAAATCTTCTGGCATATCAAAATGGTAGAGGTTAACCATCGGTTCGATGCCGTTAGCGATCATTTCGTCGAAATAGTCGTTGTAGAAGCGGACGGCCTCGGCGTTCGGCTCGCCGGTTTCCAGATCGTCGATCAGCCGCGACCACTGAATAGAGGTACGAAATGAGTTAAAGCCGATGTGCTTCATCAGGGCGACATCTTCTTTGTAACGGTGCAGCGTATTGCAGACCGTCTCAGGGCCGATTCCCCGGTAAAAGCGCTCCGGCTGCGCGGCGTGCCAGCTGTCCCAGATGGAACGATGAGGTTTACCCTCTGCGCCTTCGGTTTGCGGGCCCGAGGCGGCGGCGCCCCAGAAGAAGTGGTCTGGAAACGAATAGACGGTCATAGTTTCTCCTGTTGCTGTTTCTGTAAGGCTGCGTTCACCGCTTGTTCTGCCAGGGGGGCCATAACTTTGAAGCCATTTTCGTTAGGATGAACGCCGTCGTCCGAATATTGTCTGCTGAGCTTTCCGGCGTCGTCCTGCAGTGCGGAAGCGTAATCAAGCCAGATTAAGCCGTTTGCTTCGCTCCAGTTCTTTAGCCAATGATTCAGGTTGTTAATTCGTTCTGTAGGACGCTGAGCATAGAGCTCTTTTGAACTGTCGGTATAGTTATGGACAGGCAGAATAGAGGCCATCACCAGTTGAATGTGGTGAAGTTTCGCCAGCTCGCTTAAGGTCATGTAATTTTCTTTAATATCGCTATCGGAGATGTATCCCGTATTGCCTGCAATATCGTTGGTTCCCGCGAGGATAACGACCACAGTGGGTTTTAAATCAAGAACATCCTGGCGAAACCGTACCAGCATTTGTGAGGTAGTCTGCCCGCCAATGCCGCGATTAACATAGTGCTTGCCGGGGAAATCACGATCCAGCTTCCAGATATCAGTAATGGAATCACCGAAGAAGATCACGCGGTTATCTGCTGGCTGTTGCGCTAATGCGGCATTCTGCTGTCGATAACGCGCAAGCTGCCCGTAATCGTCGCTGAAAATGGGCGCCTGTTGGCGGCGATAACGATCTAACCCAGGAAAGCCAGTTGAGGGAATCACTGCGGTCACCTCTTTGATGGGCGCTGCTGGTGGTGTGCTCTCTTGAGCGTATAGCGGCGAGGCTATTAATAATAGCGACATGATGATCTGTTTTTTCATAAAACCTTCCACGGGATCCTTTTGTCTTCATGCTCTGGTTCGCTGTCGCGAAAGCCAGCTCCTGAGTGGAGTGTGTCACGGCGATAGACAAAAAGCATGAAGAAATGGAAAGCGCTTTCCGTTTTATGGATACACTTCACAATTTTGTTGCCAGCTCTTTCTCACGGTCGATCACCTGTTGCTCATACACCTTGAAAAATGGGCGATAGAGCATCCAGGAATTAAAAATGGCAAACAGACTCATGCAGAGGTTTTTCCAGCTGCCGTTTGCCGACCACGCCGCGCCCAGCGGCGCAGGCATTGACCAGGGAAGCATGGCGACGACGCGGTCGAGCACGCCGAGATGCGTCAGATACCAGGCGATGCAGGCGTTAATCATCGGAACGCCGATAAAAGGTATTAAAAATATAGGGTTAAGAATAATCGGGAAACCGAAAAGAATGGGCTCGTTGATGTTAAACAGAGAGGGAATAAGGCCAATTCGCCCCATGCTTTTCAATTGTCTGGAGCGACTGCGGAGTGCCATGAAAATCAGCGGCAGCGTGGATCCTATACCGCCAATCAGCAGATAGAAATCCCAGAACCCCTGCAAATAGATATGCGGCAACGGTAGGGTGCCTGTCGCCAGAGCCTGTTGATTCTCAAACAGATAGGTCATCCAGAACGGATTCATAATGCCGGTCACAATCAGCGCACCATGGATCCCGACAAACCAAAGCAAGTTACAGATAAATAAAGAGATAAGTAGTGCAGTTAACGTGTCTGACGCAATGATGAGTGGGCGCAGCGCTTCATTAATGAGTTCCGGCAGAATCATGCCGGTACTGATTTTGAGTCCGCTGTTAATGGCGGTAATCGACAGCATGATAACCAGTAGCGGCGCCAGCAACTGGAAGCCGTTGCGGGTCATTATCGGGACTTCGTCCGGCAGATGGATGTACCACCCTTTTCGATAAAAAAATCTAATTATCTCAATGGTATAGGTGCTTGATATCAGTGCGCTGAAGATCCCCATTCCACCCAGAAACACATTGGCGCCATAGCTTTCTTTAAAACCAATAAACAGCAAAAACGCCAGGCTGCCGGTTAACCCGCATAACCGTTCGGGGAGTTGATACTGTTTGCCAAGGCTGGCGCTCGCGCCGAAGGCGACAATCAGCGCGATCAGCCCTATGGTCAGTTCAAAGGTTGGCAATAGCATCGGGCGAAGAGCCTGATACCACGCGCCATACCAGGCGCCAGGGTCCATCGTGAACGGGGGAAAGATCAGCGGCACCATCAGGCTACCCACAATAACGAACGGCATAGCCAACGCAAAACTGTCGCGCATGGCGGTGATGTGCGGGCTGCGGGTCAGCAGATTGGCGAAAGGCGTAACGCGCTGCTCAATCAGCGTCACAGCAACATTCATAAACTGAATGTTCATGATGAACCCTATGTCAGACGATGAAGAGCGGATCATCGCTTACATCTGTGGAAAGTAAAAGCCTGCAACCGGTGATCTTGCTCACGTTTAATGGATTCATAAATGGAAAGCGCTTTCCGTTTTGTTTCCTCCTGATTATAGTCCGCTCATTGTTACTACTCAGTCAGGAGTGTTCCATGAAGAAAATTATGCTGTGTTGTTCCGCTGGGATGTCCACCAGTCTGCTGGTGAAAAAGATGGTGGAAGAGGCGCAAAAGCGCGGTCTGGAGGTCGATATCAAAGCGTTTGGCGTCGCCGAATTTGAACAGCAGGTGGGCCACTATCAGGTGGTGCTGTTGGGGCCGCAGGTCAAATACATGCAGAAAGATTTGCAGCAGAAAGCCAGCGCTTACGGCATCAAGGTCGAGCCGATCAACATGATGGACTACGGCATGCAAAAAGGCGGCGCGGTGTTGGATTTTGCCCTGTCCTTAATTGATAACAATAACTAAGGGATAAAGCATGAGCTCTCTGTACGCTAAATTAATCAGCGTGATAGAACAGAAAATCACGCCAATGGCTGGAGCAATTGGCCAGCAAAAATACGTTACTTCTATTCGCGACGGTTTTATCCTCGCGCTGCCATTTATGATCGTCGGCTCCTTCATGCTGGTGTTTATCTTTCCACCGTTTTCGCCGGATACCAGTTGGAGCTTTGCGCGAGCATGGCTGCAGTTCTCCCTGGACCACCGCGAAAGCCTGATGCTGCCGTTTAACTTCAGTATGGGCATCATGACGTTGTTTATCTCCGTCGGGGTGGCGGCAAGCCTGGCGCGTCATCATGAACTGGACCCGCTGACGTCCGGCATGCTGTCGCTGATGGGCTTTTTGTTGGTGGCCGCGCCGCTGAAGGATGGGCAGATATCTGTCGCTTACTTCTCCGGTCAGGGTATTTTTACCGCGCTGCTGGTGGCGATTTACACCACCGAGCTGTACGCCTTCCTGCGCCGTCATAACATCACCATCCGTCTGCCACCGGAAGTCCCAACCGGCGTGGCGCGTTCGTTTGAAATCCTGATCCCCGTTCTGGCGGTAGCGCTGACGCTGCATCCGCTGAATCTGCTTATTGAAGCGCAACTGGGGATGATTATTCCGGAAGCGATCATGTCGCTGGTTAAACCGCTGGTTGCAGCATCTGATACGCTGCCAGCCATTTTGCTGTCAGTCATGGTGTGCCAGATTCTGTGGTTTGCCGGCATTCACGGTGCGCTGATTGTGACCGGCATTATGAACCCGTTCTGGATGGCAAACCTGTCGGTTAACCAGGCCGCAATGGCTGCCGGCACTGCGATTCCCCACATCTACGTTCAGGGATTCTGGGACCACTATTTGTTGATTGGCGGGGTGGGTTCCACGCTTCCGCTGGCGATTTTGCTGATGCGCAGCAAGGCGGTACACCTGCGGACGATTGGTCGTATGGGCGTGGTGCCAGGGCTGTTTAATATCAACGAACCGATCCTGTTCGGTGCGCCAATCATTATGAACCCGCTGTTCTTTATTCCGTTTGTGTTGATACCGATGGTCAATGCCACGCTGGCTTACTTTGCCCTCGACTTCGGCCTCGTTTCCCGCGTGGTGTCGATGACGCCGTGGACCACGCCAGCGCCTATCGGCGCATCGTGGGCGGCAAACTGGTCATTCAGCCCGATCATTATGTGCCTGATCTGTATGGTGACTGCCGCCGTCATGTACTACCCGTTCCTGAAGGCGTACGAGAAACAGCTGCTGTCGCAGGAAACCGGCGACGCCGGGGCCGAAAGCCGCGTTGGGCAATCTGAGACCGCGTAATGTGTTGTATTGAGAGGATGTTATGGATTTAGAAGAACAAGTGATGGGGATTATTATCAACGCCGGTCAATCGCGTAGCCTGTGCTACGAAGCGTTGAACAGCGCCAAAACCGGCGATTTCGCCGACGCCGATGAGAAGATGGAGCAGGCGCAGCATTATGCGCGTGAAGCGCATCGGGTGCAGACTCAGCTGATTGAAGCCGATGAAGGCGAGGGGAAAACCAAAATGACGCTGGTGATGGTGCACGCTCAGGATCATCTAATGACCTCAATCCTTGCGAAAGAGCTGGTGGGTGAGTTGATTGAGCTTTATCGCACTCGCCATTAAACCCCATACTCCCCGGCGCCTCTGCGACGGGGAGTTGGCGAATACCTGTACGTATTTATGTTACTATAGGGAGAAAACCGTAATACAGACGACACCATGCCTACTATTGATGATGTTTCAAAGTTAGCCAACGTTTCCCGTGCCACCGTTTCGCGCGTGTTGACGGGGACGCGTGGCGTTCGTGAAGAGAGCCGTGAGGCCGTATTACGTGCGGTAGAAGAGCTAAACTACCGCCCAAGCTTTGCGGCACAGAATTTGGCGAGCAACACCTCCAGCTACGTCGGTATGGTGCTGCCCGCGTATGAAGCGGAGTTTAGCGCGACGCTATTACCGCAGCTGTCGCAGGCGGTTAAATCGCTGAATAAATCGCTAATGATTCAGTACGTCAACGACGCTGCTGAACAGCAGGCTGCGGTGGAAAGCCTGCAGCATCAGTGTGTTGCCGTGGTGACGTTGGGCCGTAACAGCGGTGATGTGGCCAGCAATGTCATCGCATTTGATGAGTTCTCCGCAAAAGGCAGCGCCAGCCAGGGCTATAACTACGCGTTTGCCACCGAAAGCGCCTGTCGCTACGTGCTGGGCAAAGGGCACCGTAATATTGCGCTGTTGTTAGACAATGAAAACGACGTCGCCAGTAAGCAGATGCTCGACGGCTACCGTAGCGTGCTGCAAAATTTCTCCCTGCCGTTTAATCGGCAACTGCTGGTGATGGCCAATAATAATATTGAACAGGCGCTGCTGACGTTGATCAATAGCTTCACGAAATACACGGCGATCATCGCCAAGCGTGATTGCTACGCCGCTGAAGCGATGCGCCTGTTGCGTGAATTCAATATTGCGATCCCGCAGGAAGTGTCGCTGGTTAGTCTGGAAGACTCTCCGCTGGCATCGCTGGTCTATCCGCCGCTGACCTGCATTTCCTATCCCGTCGAACAACTGTTGGATCATTGCGTGCAGCGTATTCGCGCGTTAATTGACGGCCATTCCCTGTTTATGCCCGAAGGGCGTGTATTCACCGGGCGGCTGGTGGCACGGTCCTCGGTTGCCGATATTAGTTAATATGATCGATACGCGGTGAAGGGCTTATTTTCACCGCGTAAAGAATATTGAGTTACAGAAATAAAGCTAAAATATCTAATAAGTGAAACGTTAGTTAAATATTAGTTCTCCATCAGTTCCGTTACATCATATTCAATTAATGCCCATGCTACCGATTTACCCTGGTAATAGGGCATAACATCGCCTCTACGTAGGCTGACGACGGCGGAAAGCGTGGGGTCGGAGAGTTTCCAGTTGCCTGCTTGTGGAGAGTACTGGCCGCTGTGACGCAGGATACCAAGCGGTTTGCGTTCGGTGTTTTCCGTTGAAGAGTAAGAAGAAAGTACCGAGAGCGTGTAATTACTACTGTCTATCTTCATAACGTGATAATCCAAAAAAGAACACACGTAATAAACAAGCGACAGCTTATTGCTACAACTTAAGCATGGATTAATTATTTGAACGGTGAATAATTCATGCTGTTTTATTGCAATAAAAGTTTGTTTTCGCCAGAATAAGCGCTCTCTCTGGTTAAAAAGTATCCTAAATGATTAAGCGCCTGATTAATTTACTCATTCTTATTACGGCATGTTCCGCCTCCAGCGCTTTTGCGGTGAACTGCCAGCGCGCCTCGACGCCGCTGGAAAATACCATCTGTAATAACGATAACCTGAGCTGGCTGGATAACACGATGTCGAGCGTTTACCGCGCGATGCTGGTGTATCGTGATGCGCGTCAGGTGCATCAGGAGTATGAGGCCTGGGAGAAATCTCTGGAAAGCTGTGCATCGGACAGCTGTATTGAGCGCGCTTACTATTCCGGGATCAGTAAAATTGCCGAAGCGCAGCCGGGCTTTGCGTGGGAAGGCCGTTGGTGGAACACCAGCGCGGCGAATATGAGCGGCGGGGTGATCCAATTCAGCCATAGCGCGGACTGGTCAATTACCGCCGATATTCGTATCTGGGCCGGACAGAATAAGGATGAATTTACCGCTGAAGCCCGCAAGATTAACGGCATGGTGCTGATCGACGATATGGTCGATAGCAAAAAGTGCAAAGTGTTGTTTATCCCGCGTAAAAGCGGGGCGATTCAGGCCTACAGCAATGCCGACTGGGGCTGCCGCCTGTCAATGCCTAACGGCGCGTTTATCGATGGGCGCTACCTGAAGTCAGAGCAGGATCCGCGGCCAAAGGCGACGCTGCTTTCGCTGGAGATTTTCACCGATCCTAAAATGGATGAACGCTTCCGCACGTTGGTTGGCGACGACTATCAAAAGTTCGTCGATACAGCGAATATCTATATCTATCATGAAGATATAGATAATATCGGCGCTACAGCAGTGTCGATGTGGGTGCGCGGTGCGGCCAATACCCGTACGGCTATTATCATGTACACGGCCAGCAATATTTGGGCGGCGCGGGTTGAGCCGGATGATAAAGGGAAGCTGGCGTTCTCGTACTTCAGCACCCAGGGTAACAATCTGGCCAAAATGCCGCGCACGATAGCGGAATGGAAGCTGCGCTACCTCGATCAGTAAGTTTCGGTCCGTTCCCTCTCCCGTAAAAAGGGAGAGGGGCATCTCAGGCGGCAGGTTACGCCAGCGTTCCCACCACGTTCAGGTCGGCGTCGTCCGGCACTTCATTGTACGACAGCACGTGCAGCCCGCTGGCAAACAGGCGGCCATAACGTGAAATTACCGGGCGCAGCTGCGGCGTGACCAGAAGCAGCGGCGGCAAACTCTTCGCTTTCATCTGCTCGTAAATCATCGGCATCGTATTTTGCAGCTGGGTCAGAATGTTCGGGTCAACCGGGAAGCTGTCCAGCGCCACCTTGCCGGCCTGCTGTGCCTGATTCAGCGCGCCGAGCAGCATATTCTCCAGCTGATTATCCATGGTGTAGGCTGCCAGCTGCGGGCGATCGCCGTTAATGTTATGCACGATGGCGCGGCGCAGGGCGTAGCGTACATCCGCGGTGAGCAGCACCGGATCTTTGGTCACCGCCGCGCTTTCCAGCAGCGTTGAAGCGATGGTGACGATATCTTTCAGCGACACCTGTTCCAGCAACAGCTGGCGATAAATGCGCAGCAGCTGGCTGTAGTTGAGCGCGGCGTTTAAATCCTCCGCCAGTTTCGGCGCCTGCTGCGCCAGACGGGCGTGCAGATGGGTGATATCGTCGTAGTTAAACAGCTCCGGCAAATGCTCGCGGGCGACTTTGTTGACATGCGTCGCCACCACGCTGGCGCAGTCGACGACCTGATAGCCGAGGTTCAGCGCTTTGGCTTTCTGTTCCGGGTCAATCCACACTATCGCCATGCCGTAGGCCGGGTCGGTATCCAGCACGCCGTCGATTTCGCCGTACAGTTCGGTGCCGGGTATGGCCATCAGCTTCTCGGCGTTCACTTCGCCCAGCGCGGTGCGGATACCGTTGATGTGAATGGCGTACTGCGCGGGCTTGAGGCGGAAGTTCTCACGAATGCGAATCTCCGGCAGCAGCACGCCGCACAGTTCAGAGATCACCTGCCGCACCCCACGCACGCGGAGCGACAGCGGGCTGCCCTTCGACTCATCCACCATGGTGACCAGCTTGTAGCCAAGGTTCAGGCCAATCGGCTCGACCAGCGGAATGCTGTCCCAGGTAATCGCCGGGTTGGTATCGGGGGCCAACGCTTCACTGATGGCCTCCATGTCCGTCTCTTGTGGCGCGGGCTGCACCACCTTGCTCTGCCGCCAGGCGGCGAACACCAGCAGGGCGGTAAAGCTCAGGAAGGCGATGTGCGGCATACCTGGCACAACGGCCAGAATGAACATCACGAATGCCGCGGTGTACAGCACCTTTGGCTTGGAGAGCAGCTGTGTTTTGATTTCGTCGCTGACGTCGTTACCTTCGCTGACGCGGGTCACGATGATCGCCGCGGCGGTCGCCAGCAGCAGGGACGGAATCTGGGCGACCAGACCGTCACCGATGGTCAGCAGAACGTACTGACGGAACGCATGGCTGGCATCAAGATCGTATTTGAAGATACCGATACAGATACCGCCGATCACGTTAATGATCAGTACCATAATCCCGGCAACGGCATCGCCGCGGACAAACTTGGACGCCCCGTCCATCGCGCCATAGAAGTCGGCTTCTTTCGCCACTTCCTGACGGCGGCTTCGCGCCTGCTGCTGGTTGATAAGCCCGGCATTCAGGTCGGCGTCGATCGCCATCTGTTTACCCGGCAGCGCATCCAGCGTAAAGCGTGCGGAAACCTCGGAGATACGCTCGGCACCCTTGGTGACGACCACAAAGTTGATGATCATCAGGATGATAAACACCACGAAGCCGACGACGAAGTCGCCGCCAATCACCACCTGGCCAAAGGCTTCAATCACCTTACCGGCTGCGCCTTCCCCCTGGTGGCCATTCAGCAACACCACGCGGGTCGACGCCACGTTCAGCGTCAGACGCATCAACGTGGTGATTAACAACAGCGTCGGGAAGATAGCAAAGTCCAGCGGACGCTGCATATTCACCGCGACCAGCAGTACGATGACCGCCAGCACAATGTTGAATGTAAACAGGATATCCAGCATCAGCGGTGACAGCGGTAGGATGACCATCGCCAGTACGCAGAGAAGCAGGATAGGCACGGCAATCTGCGCCTTGCGGAGCATGCCGAACATGTTTTGCATCTTACTGTTCGCCATTGGCTTTTAATACCTCTTGAGGAATGTCTATGTGCCTGTTCAGGCGGGGTTTTTGCTCAGCACGACCTTCGCGCCAGGACTTCAGCTGCATCACATAGGTCAGCACGTGAGCGATGGCGCGGAACAGCTGCGCCGGAATCTGTTGGTTAACGCGAGTGGTGTAGTACACCGCGCGCGCCAGCGGTGGAAACTCCACCACTTCAACCTTATGAGTGGCACCCACTTCACGTATCCACAGCGCCACGTCGTCAATGCCTTTGGCGACGATGTACGGCGCTTCCGCTTTCTGCGGGTCGTATTTCAGCGCCACGGCGTAGTGGGTTGGGTTAGTGATAATCACGTCCGCTTCGGGCACGGTGCGCGAGATTTGCCCCATCGCCATCTGGCGCTGCAGTTGGCGGATGCGACCCTTGATCTGCGGGTTACCGTCGTTGTTTTTGTACTCTTCCTTCACTTCCTGCTTGGTCATGCGCATCTTTTTGGTGAACATGAATTTGCTCAACGGCACATCAAGCAGGGCAAAAATCACGATAACGGCGATGAAATAGCTGACAACGTGATGAAAAATGCCAAAACCCTGGCCGATGGCCTGATACAGATACAGCCGTTGGAGATGCAGCAGGCTATCCATCTGGTCATGCACCATCGTGTAGACAACGGCGAGTATCGTCGCGCATTTCAGCATCATCTTGCCCACTTCCGTGTAGTGGCTGGCGGAAAACATACGTTTAACGCCGCTGATGGGGCTGAGCTTTTTAAAATCGGGTTTGAGCTTCGACGGGGTAAAAATCCAGCCGCCCGGCACCAGGCTGGCGATGATGCAGGCCAGCGGGATGGGGATCAGCGTGGCGATAAAGCGCAGCAGCACCCACAGATTCAGCAGCAGAAACTGGTTGAGGACGTTCGGGTTATCGAGGTCCTTTGCCATGGTGCCGACGGCGGCAAACGACTCGCCGATCAACAACCGGTAGTACGGCAGGAAGGTCGCCAGGGTGAAGAACGAGGCCAGCAGGCCTACCGCCATGGTTAAATCTTTTGAACGGGGAATATCCCCTTTTTGCCGCGCCTTGCGCAGCTTCCCGGCTGTGGGTTTTTCGCTTTTATCTCCGCTGGAGGCCATTACTGCACCCTTATGGCGTCGAGTTTCGCCAGAATTTCGTTAGTCAGGTTGAGATAGTGGTCAGGAATGTTGGTGACCAGCATCGAAATACACAGCAGGCCAAACAGCATGCTGATGGGGAAGCCAAGGGAAAACAGGTTTAGCGTCGGCGAAACGCGGTTGAGCAGGCCGAAGCCGCCCTGCACAATCAGCATGACGAAGGTCGTCGGAAGCGCAATCAGCGTCGCCGAGGCCATAATCCAGCCTAACCCCTGAGCGATAAGCGTCAGTGTCGGCTGGTTGATGGCCTGGCCGATGGGCCAGTAGCTAAAGCCTTTAAACAGGATGGTCACCAGCAGCAAATGGCCGTCCATAATGAAAAACAGCAGGGCGCAGAAAACGTAGATAATCTGCGAAATCACCGTGGTAGAGCTGCCGTTAACCGGGTCGTTCATCATCGCCATCCCCAGCCCCATATTCATCGACAGAATATGCCCCGCCGTTTGTAGCGCGACAAACACCAGCTGCAGCGCCATGCCGAAGAAGAATCCCCACAGCAACTGTTCGCCAATCAGCACGATGGCGCGCAGTGAAAACAGTTCGTGAAGCACCACGTTGTTGGGCAGCATCGGGGTGATGATGATGGTCAACGCCAGCGCGGTGCCGATTTTGATGCGCCGTGAGAAGACGCGGTTATCGATCACCGGAGCGAACTGTAAAAAGGCGAGGATGCGAAAGAAGGGCAGCACCAGGGCCATGATTGGCGTCCACAGCGCCTGAATATCGATTCCCATAATGGTTTAACCCACCAGCGCCGCCGCCTGATGGAAAATCTGGACGGTAAAATCGACCAGCTGCGTCAGCATCCACTTCCCGGCGAAAATCAGTACCCCGAGCGTGACGACCAGACGCGGCAGGAAGCTGAGGGTCTGTTCGTTAATCTGGGTGGTGGCCTGGAAAATACTCACGCACAGGCCGACCAGCAGGCTGGGGACAATCGCCACGGCGGAAATCAGCAGAACGAGGTGAATGCCGGAGGCCATGATGTCACCGGCGGTGTCCATGTTCATCATCGCTACAGTCCTTGCACGCTGGCGGTTAGGGTGCCGACAATCAGCGTCCAGCCGTCGCACAGCACGAACAGCATCAGCTTAAACGGCAGCGAGACGATCAGCGGCGACAGCATCATCATCCCCATTGCCATCAGAATACTGGCGACAATCAGGTCGATGACCAGGAACGGGATGTAAATCATAAAGCCTATCTGGAAGGCGGTTTTTAGCTCGCTGAGCAGATATGCCGGGGTGACGATGG
This sequence comes from Kluyvera sp., assembly GCF_965301105.1. Taxonomy (NCBI): domain Bacteria; kingdom Pseudomonadati; phylum Pseudomonadota; class Gammaproteobacteria; order Enterobacterales; family Enterobacteriaceae; genus Kluyvera; species Kluyvera sp. Next base: position 50,168 of record NZ_CBDKZX010000017.1, on the reverse strand, counting down.
TCAGATCCTGCTCGCGGGCGTCGCCTTCAATGCCGGCGATGGTCATGATTTGCGCCATCGCTTTATTGTTGGTCTGCGCCAGCATGTATTTTTTCAGCGGCGCTTCAGCATTCACCAGCGCCTGCTTGAGGGTGATCTGGTCGTTCTGGAAGGGCTCAATCGCGTCGTTATACACGGTGGTCCATACCGGTCGCATCACCAGCAGAGTGAGCGCCAGCGCGATGCCGGTGAGGATTTTGTTTGGCGGACTCTGCTGTAACCCAAGCGCCTGGCGCAGAATCGCCAGCACGATGATAAAGCGGGTAAAGCAGGTCATCATCAGCACCATGATCGGCAGCAGGCCGAGCAGGGTCATCAGGATCAGGATTTCAATTTTAACGTTGTAATCCTGGCCCGCGCCGTTAGCGGTCGTGCTAAAGAGCGTGATGTCGCCGTTCGCCGCCAGAACGGGCTGGGCGAACAGCAAACCAATGAGTAGCAGCAGCGGGGCGCAGCCACGGTAAAACGCGCGGTTCATCGGGTCAGCTCACCCAGTTCTTTGGCATTAAATTCGATGATACGCAGGCCATATTTATCATTAAGCACCACGACTTCGGCCTTGCCGAACGCGATACCATTGACCTTAATATCCAGCGGTTCACCCGCCATTTTGTCCAGCTCAATCACCGAGTCGCAGTTCACTGCCATCAGTTCAGCCAGCGAGATGTTCACCGAGGACACTTCCAGCGTCAGGGTCACCGGAATGCGGCTGAACAGCGCCATGCGGCGCACGTCGGTCAGTGGCGCATTACGCGTCTCCGGCTGTAAATCGAGGCGGATATTCCCCTCAATGGTTTCATCATGGGTCATGTCGCTGAGGTTCAGGTCGTCCAGATCCAGAGACTGGCTCAGCTCTTGTTGTAAATCACTCATAAGGCTTCTCGGTTGTCTTGTCGTGGATATCGCATAAGAAAAGCTTGCTGCGATCTTCGGCAATAGTGGCTTCAAAAATCTGTTCTTTACCGATAAACACCGGTAAAGGGTCATTGATCGCGATCGGGATGATGTCGCCTGGTTTGATGTCAGCGATTTGAGCGACGGTCAGGTTCAGGCTGGCCAGACGGCCATCCAGCTTCAGCGGCAGACTATCGAACAGGCGTTCGATCTGCGCGGGGCTCAGGCTGACGCTCTTTTCCACGCCGCTGGTGCTGTTATCTGGAGAGCGTAGCGCCGCCAACATCTGGTCAATGTGTGGATTGTCCAGCAGGATGGTAAAGCTACCGTGGCTGTAACCTTCCAGGGTGAAAGTGATGCACCAGGCCCACTGGTTAATGACCGTGGAATAATCGACTTTAATTTCCAGGTCTTCGCCAAATGTCTCTTTGCAAATAACCAGCGAGGTCAGTTCCTGACCCAGTTTGCTTTTGAGGCGTTCTTCCGTTTTGGTGATCGGGAGTGACTCATCCGGTTCAATATGGCTGCTGTCTTTACTCAGCCCGTAATAATCATGGAGGATGTTTAGTAATAATATACGATCGATCACAAACGCAATATTCCCATAACGTGTTGAGAATATTTGCGCATTTTTATAATTCTGGTCGATCGCGAAAGTCATCGATTCTAACGCGGCGTTAACCCGAAGCTTCTTCAGAAAATAAATACTCAGGCGCGCGTCAAGAATGTCAAAGCTATCGTTCATTACCTTAGGTAGCTTATGCCATGGGCGACCGAGTTTGCTGACATCCAGTTTTACCAGCTCAGGAAGATTATCCTGCTGATGGATTCTGATTCGCTGTGAAGCAGGGTACATGATTATTCCGGTTTGATAACGTGTCCTGGTGAGACAATAAGGCGCCGTTAACGATTATCGATAACGGTCGCGAAAATTTTTCCTGGAAGCATTTGAGTTTTTAAGATGTTGTGACGCTTTAGGTCAACATCGAAGGTTCGTCGTCAGACGATGACTCAACTGCCTTTTATTCAGGGTGCAAATTAGACCTTTCTGAATCATTTATTGCAAGTGGATAGCGGTTATTAATCCATTATTTTTCCGCATGTTGCTTGATTAATAACTTCTGTAAGTGCATGAAAAAAATAGATTAATGTTTTAATATTCATTAAAAATAAGACAATTCCTACACCATGCGTATACTAGGCAGCATATTTTCACGGAAGGATTCTTTCCCCATGAAAATACCGCAGTCTTTAATCTTTATTAACATTATAAAAACGCTTTTAATCTTCTATGTAGCAAGGTGATTGCAGCGCACGTTTAATAAAGGTTTAGCGCATTATCCTTATTTGTTCTTTTTTACTGGTAATCCAAAATGAGCATTATCATTGAACGTGAAGACCGTCACGGAGAAGGCTTTGTCGCCGTTTCTCCTGCCAGCGTGGGCGTAATCTCATTAGCTCGCCGCGTTGCTAAATATAATGTATCAGTCCTGGTGACTGGTGAGACAGGAACGGGCAAGGAGTGTGTCGCTAAATATATCCACGAGCATGCCTGCGGCAGTGAAGCCCCGTACGTCGGGGTTAACTGCGCCGCTATTCCAGAAAGTATGCTGGAAGCGATTTTATTTGGTTATGAGAAAGGTGCATTTACCGGCGCGGTGGCGAGTGTAGCCGGTAAATTTGAGCAGGCAAACGGCGGTACGCTGCTGCTGGATGAAATTGGCGATATGCCGCTGTCATTACAGGCGAAGTTATTACGGGTATTACAGGAGCAGGAAGTTGAACGCCTGGGTAGCCATAAACGTATTCCGCTGGATATTCGACTGATTGCCTCTACCAATAAAGACTTACAACAGGAAATTGCCGAAGGCCGTTTCCGTCAGGATCTGTTTTACCGTATTTCCGTGGTGCCTATTCACATCACACCGCTGCGCGAGCGCAAGCAGGACATCCTGCCGCTGGTGCAGCGCTTTATTGCCAAATACCGCGCCTTCCACAAAGGCGACGTGCGCCTGAGCGACGATGCGCGCAACGCGCTGCTCGGCTATGACTGGCCGGGCAATGTGCGTGAGCTGGAGAACGTTATCCAGCGCGGCATGATTCTGGGCAACGGCGATGAAATTAAAGCCGCCGACTTTGGTCTGGTGGCGCGCGTGCCGCTGCCGGAAACCCCGTCGGTGGGCGTCATGCCTGCTTACCGCGAGCAGGATACCGGCAGTTCTGCCATCCGCGACGTGAAGCTGCACGGACGTCTGGCGGAGTACCAGTACATTATCGATCTGCTCAAACGCCATAAAGGCAATAAATCCAAGACCGCGGAGTTTTTAGGCATTACCCCACGCGCTCTGCGTTACCGCCTTGCGTCAATGCGCGACGAAGGCATTGATATTGAATGTTATTCCTGAGGCCAGGAAGGAAGAAATAATGGACAAGATTGCCGCCGCAGGTATTAACACCGCGCACCAGGCGCTGCTGGACCGTATGCAGCAAACGGCCATGCTGGCTTCCGCCGGCTCGGTCAACACCGCACAGACGATTGCCCCGGCGAACAGCGCGTTTGCCAGCACCGACTCGGTCTCTTTTTCCCGCGTTTTAAATAACGCCATCGACAACGTGGACGCGCTACAGCACAGCGCCAGCGCCAAACAGACCGCAATTGATATGGGTCAGAGCGACGACTTAGCCGGCGCGATGATTGAGAGCCAGAAAGCCAGCGTGGCCTTCTCGGCCATGATGCAGGTGCGCAACAAGCTCAACAGCGCGCTCGACGAAGTGATGAATATTTCGCTGTAAGGTCTGTACCGTGTTAAACAAAATCAAAGATCGTCTTCCTGCCGTCTCCCTCCCCGCTGGCATCAACAATCCGAAACTGCTGGTGATTGCCGGCGGCGTGGTGCTGGCGATCGCCATCATTGCGTCGTTGTGGAATCACAATCAGGGCTACGTCGCGCTGTACGGCGCGCAGGAGCAGGTGCCGGTCGCGCAGGTCGTGGACGTACTGGGCGCGGAAAACATTGCCTACCGCATTAATCCGGACAACGGCCAGGTGCTGGTGACCGAAAACAAACTGTCCCAGGCGCGTATGGCGCTGGCGGCCAAAGGCATCAGCGCGGCAACGCCGGACGGCTATGAGCTGATGGATAAAGAAGAGATGCTCGGTAGCAGCCAGTTTATCCAGAACGTGCGCTACAAGCGCAGCCTGGAAGGCGAGCTGGCGAAAAGCATCATGGCGCTGGACCCGGTAGAAACCGCGCGCGTTCATCTTGGGCTGAGCGAGTCCAGTTCGTTTGTGCTGACCAATAAGCCGAACAGCAGCGCCTCGGTTGTGGTGCAACTGCGCTATGGCCGACAGCTGGATGAACAGCAGGTGGCCTCGATTGTGCAACTGGTGTCCGGTTCCGTACCGGGCATGTCCGCGGAGAGCGTACGCGTGGTCGATCAGGCGGGCAATCTGCTGTCTGACGGCGTGGCCGGGCCGGACGGCAGCATCGCCGGTAAACGCCTGGGCGACGATGTCATGCAGCGTATCCGCGAAGATACCAGCAAGAATATCGCCAGCCTGCTGACCTCCCTGGTGGGCGCGGGCAACTATCGCATCAGCGTTGCGCCGACCGTGGACTTAAGCCGTGTGGAAGAGACTCAGGAACGTCTGGGCAAAGATCCGCGCGTCAGCGATGAGCAGCTAAGCCAGGAGAACACCACCAACGAAATGGCGTTCGGGATTCCCGGCTCGCTAAGCAACCGCCCGGTGAACCAGAACCCGCAGGCTGCCGCCGCACAGGCGGCGGGCGATGCGGCTCCGGCGGCTAACACCGCTGCTAACAACACCAGCGACCCGCGTTCCCTCTCCAGCCGTAGCCAGGAGCAGCGTAAATACGCGTTCGATCGCGACATCCGCCATATCCGCCATCCCGGCTACAAGCTGGAGAAATTGAGCGTCGCCGTGGCCTTGAACCAGTCCGCGCCTGCGCTGGCCAATATTACCCCCACGCAGCTGACGTCGATCACCCGTCTGGTGGAGAGCGCCGCCGGTATTGATAAAGAACGTGGCGACGCGCTGACGCTGGACGTGCTCGCCTTCACCGCGCCGGCAGCCGACAGCATGCTGAACCAGAAGTGGTGGAAAGACCCGGATATGCAGTACTGGGGACAAAACGGCGGGATTGGCCTGCTGGCCTTACTCACGCTGCTGTTTGGCGTCCGTCCGCTGGCCCAGCGTCTGGGACGTCGCGAGCGTCTGGTGAACGAGGCTCAACAGAACGAACGCGGCCTGTTGACCGATGAGTCCGAAGCTCAGGATGACAATCTCACCGCGCTGCCGAGCACCGCTTTTAACAACAACGACGATCTGCTGCCGCCGCAAAGTTCCGGCCTGGAAACCAAGGTGGAGTATCTCCAGGTTCTGGCCCAGAGCGAGACGGAGCGCGTAGCGGAAGTACTGAAACAGTGGATTAACAGCAATGACCGAAGCAACAGCAAATCGGAATAGTAATTCAGGTAGCCGCAGCCGTCTGGAACAGGCGGCCATCCTGCTGATGAGCGTGGGAGAAGAAGCCGCGGCGCAGGTGATGCAGAAGTTGAACCGTGAAGAGGTTGTGCTGCTGAGCGAAACCATGGCGCGTCTGCATGATGTGAAGGTTAACCACGCGCGTCAGGCGATGAACAACTTCTTCTCCGACTACCGTGAGCAGAGTGGTATCAACGGCGCATCGCGTTATTACCTGCGGAGCATTCTGGAAAAAGCGCTGGGCGGCGAAATTGCCCGCAGCGTGATTAACGGCATCTACGGTGATGAGATTCGCTATCGCATGGCGCGCCTGCAATGGGTGGATATTCCGCAGCTGGCGGCGCTGATTGAGCAAGAGCACCTGCAATTGCAGGCGGTGTTCCTCGCCTTCCTGCCGCCGGATATTGCAGCCAGCGTACTGAGCGTGCTGCCGAGTGAACGTCAGGACGAAATCATCTACCGCATTGCGCGTCTGGATGACGTTAACCGCGACGTGATCGACGAGTTGGATCGTCTGATTGACCGTGGCATCGCGGTGCTCTCCGAGCACGGCTCGAAGGTCGCCGGTATCAAGCACGCCGCGAATATCGTCAACCGTATCCCCAGCAACCAGCAGGAGCTGCTGGAGCAGCTGCGCGAACGTGACGAGAGCGTGGTCGACGATCTGCAGGATGAGATGTATGAGTTCTACATCCTCAGCCGCCAGACCCCGATGACCCTGCAACGCCTGATGGATGAAGTGCCGATCGATGAATGGGCCGTGGCGCTGAAGGGCACCGAACCGGTGCTGCGCCAGGCGATCTTCAACGTCATGCCGAAGCGCCAGGTGACCCTGCTGCAAAGCACCACCACACGCCTGGGGCCGGTGCCGGTCAGCCGTATCGAGCAGGTGCGTAAAGAGATTATGCAGACCCTGCGCCAGCTGGTGGAAGAGGGTGAGATTCAGGTACAGCTGTTCGCAGAACAGACGGTGGAATAAACCATGTTCAAAAAACGCAGCTTATCGCTGAGCGCCAACCGCCATGCCACCGCGAAACCGCAGCTGCATAAATTCCCGCCGTTGCGTAAACGCTGGGCGACGCCTGACGCGCCGATGGACGACCAGTCGGTTGCCGCGCCGGATCCGGCGGCGTATCAGCAGCAGCTGGAGGAAGGTTTCCGCGAGGGCGTGAATCAGGGCTTCGCGCAGGGGATGGCAGAAGGCAAAGAGGAAGGCTATCAGGAAGGCATGCGTCTGGGCTTTGATGACGGGATGCGTAAAGGGCTCGCCGAAGGTAAACAGCAGGCTCGCCAGCAGTTCCTGGACGCGGCGGCGCCGTTTGAGCGCATCACCGCCGACGTCCAGCGTTTCCTTGACGGTTATGAACAGCGTCGTCGCGAAGAGCTGCTACAGCTGGTGGAGAAAGTCACCCGTCAGGTGATTCGCTGCGAGCTGGCATTGCACCCGACGCAGCTGCTGGCGCTGGTGGAAGAGGCGGTGACCAGCCTGCCGCAGCCGCCGGAGCAAATTCGCGTGATGCTCAATGCTGAAGAATTCCGCCGCATCAGCGAAGCGGAGCCGGAAAAGACCCGCGAGTGGGGGCTGGTTGCCGATCCGGCGCTGGAGCTGGGCGAATGCCGTGTGATTACCGATACCACCGAGATGGACGTTGGCTGTCAGCACCGCCTCGACCAGTGCGTGTCGGTGCTGAAGGACAACCTGTTGCCGGAAGCCGCGCATGAGCAGCCTTGATTTCGAACAGGCGCTGCGCTCCATTGAACAGATCGATCTGGCGCGCGTCGCCGGGAGACTGGTCCGCGTCAACGGTATTTTGCTGGAGTGCGTCGGCTGTCGTCTGGCGATTGGCCAGCTGTGCCACGTCGAAAGCATCGAGCACGAGATGATGGAAGCGCAGGTGGTGGGCTTTGACCGCGAAGTCACCTACCTGATGCCGTTCAAGCAGCCTTCCGGCCTGATTGCCGGCGCGCGCGTGTTTCCCGCCGGAAAAAGCGAAGGCGTGATGATTGGCGACCAGTGGCTGGGGCGGGTGGTTAACGGCCTTGGCGAACCGCTGGATGACAAAGGCAAACTCGGCGGCGACACGCTGCTGCCGCAGCAGCTACCGCAAGTTCACCCGCTGAAACGCCAGCCGGTGGAGGCGCCGCTGGACGTTGGCGTACGCGCCATTAATGGCTTGCTGACCATCGGCAAAGGCCAGCGCGTGGGGCTGATGGCGGGCAGCGGCGTGGGCAAAAGCGTGCTGCTCGGCATGATTACCCGCTACACCCAGGCCGAAGTGGTGGTGGTGGGGCTGATCGGCGAACGTGGCCGTGAGGTGAAAGAGTTTATCGAGAACTCGCTACAGGCCGAAGGGCTGGCGAAGTCGGTGATTGTCGCCGCCCCGGCGGACGAGTCGCCGCTGATGCGCATCAAAGCCACCGAGCTGTGTCACACCATCGCCAGCTATTACCGCGATAAAGGCAAAGACGTGCTGCTGCTGGTCGACTCGCTGACCCGCTACGCCATGGCGCAGCGTGAGATTGCGCTATCACTCGGCGAACCTCCCGCCACCAAAGGCTATCCGCCGTCGGCGTTCAGTATGATCCCCCGTCTGGTGGAGAGCGCCGGCAACAGCGAAAGCTGCGGATCGATGACCGCGATCTATACCGTGCTGGCGGAGGGCGACGATCAGCAGGATCCGATCGTCGACTGCGCGCGTGCGGTGCTCGACGGCCATATCGTGCTGTCGCGCCATCTGGCGGAAGCGGGACACTATCCGGCCATCGATATCGGCCAGTCGATCAGCCGTTGCATGAGCCAGGTCACCGCCCGCGAACATCAGCTCGCCGCGCGCACGCTGAAGCAGCTATACGCCGAATACCAGAGTATTAAACCGTTGATTCCGCTGGGGGGGTACGTTGCTGGCGCAGACCCGCTGGCTGATAGAGCCGTCCGTCTCTCTCCGGCCATCACGCAGTTCTTACAACAGGAAGTTCAGGACGCGGCGTTAATGGATTCGACCGTTAACGATCTGCGTACGCTGGCGCAAGCAGGGTAATGCACGATGAATAAACTGATTTCTACGCTGGAACAGCTTCATCTGATGCGCACGCGCGCGGTTGATGATCTCAGTTCGAAGCTGGCCTCGCAAAAGCAGGTCTGCCAGCGCTTTGAGAAGAATATTGATGCGCTGACCTCGCTGGCCTCCGGGCTGGCGGAGCAGAGCGTCAATAGCGCCGTGATGATGATTAACCAGTCGAAATATAAGCACAATATTCAACGTGTTATCGACTGGCAGAAACAAGAGCAGGCGCTGGCTAACCTCGAAGCGCAAAAAATTCAGGGCAATCTGCTGGCCGAGGCGAAGCGCGAAAAGAGCCTCGAGCTGGTACTGGACGCCAAACGCAGCGACCAACGGATGGAAATGAGCCGTCGGGAGCAAAAAATGACTGATTCTGTTTCTACCCAGTGCTGGCTGCGTCAGCAGCTGGCCGCCGCGCGCCAACGATAATTGTGATGAAGACCGCCAATAAACCAAACCTGATGTCCGCGTTGCTGGCTCGCCAGCAGCGCCCGCAGCCGCAAACAACGCCATTTGTCAGTGTCGTCTGCCCGACCTATAACCGCCGCGAGTTTCTGCCCTATCTGCTTTATATCTGGCAGTACCAGGACTACCCGGCGGACAAGCGCGAGCTGATTATTCTCGACGATTCTCCGACCAGTAACGCCGATCTCATCGAGATGATGAGCGACCCGGCGACGCCGAACGTACGCTATATCCATAGCCCGGAGCGATTGGTGCTGGGCCATAAACGTAATCGGCTTAACGCGCTGGCGAAAGGGGAATACATCATCTGCTTTGATGATGACGACTACTATCCGCCGAATAAAATTTCCCATCAGGTGACGCAGATGCAGAGTCATCACGCGCTGTTTTCCGGTTGCGATCAGATCTACATCTGGTACAGCCACCTGGACAAAATCTACCTGACGCACCCTTTCGGCGCGCACCATGCGCTGAACGGTACTTTTGGCTATCACCGTAATCTGCTGAAGAAAAACCGTTATGACGATGATGCTACCCGGGCAGAAGAGTATGCCTTCCTGAACCGTTTTACGACGCCGGTGCAGCAGATCGACCCGAAGCAGAGCATTCTTTGCATTTCGCACAGCAGTAATACCTTCGATAAAGACTACATCATGGACAGCTCCACAGCGGTAGATCTGACGCTGGAAGATTTCGTCCACGACCCCAACCTGCTGGCGCATTACCGTCGCCTGAGCACCGCGCCACTCAACACGCTGGTGAACTGGTCGGTGTTTGAGAAGGTTGCCGTGATTTACGAACCGCAGCAGGAGGAGATGCTTCCCGAACGCTGTGAGGCGCTGCTGGCGCTTGGCGTCCAGGCCGATCAAATCTGGCCGGTGGCGAAAGTGAAGGCCGAGTCGAGCGATGCCGCCGCGCGGCAGACCCACTACCAGATTGTGGCGCACGCTAAACAGCAGGGCTGGAAGAACGTGGTGCTGCTGGATGCCGAACTGCGGTTTGTGAAAAAAGAAAACGCGGTGAACAACATCAACAAACTGCTCAACGGCCTGGAACTGCTGGATTGGCAGGTGCTGCTGCTGGGCGGGCGCTATGAACGCTTCGTGCCCACGCGGACCATGCAGGGCGTGGCGCGAATTTACAAAGCGGGCTGCGCGTGCGCCTATGCGGTGAATGCCAACTATTACGACACGCTGCTGGAGACCTACCAGCAAGCGCTCAGTCTGGATCACTGTTGGCAAAATCTGCAGCAGCAGACGCCGCTGTGGCTGGGCTTTAGCCCGAGCTTTGCTTTCTTGCAGCATCATCCAGACCCGAAAACGGGTGAGCTGATCGACTGTACGCACTGGTTTTTCCGTAAACATCGTGAAGCCGAGACGACCAAAGAGAACACACATGGAACTGATTGAACATTACCAACCTGAATTCGTTGCACGCTTCGATGCGCGGGAGACGTCGTGTGCCTGTCCGGCGTGCCAGAATGCCGAACAGGCGTGGCCGCACATCAGCGTAAAGCTGAAAAACCAGCAGCGTGAAACGCTGGATATTGGCTGTGAAACGGCGGCAAAAGAGATGCTGTTCAACCCGGAGGCCTTCGTGCTGCATACCGCAAAGGCCGCGCCGCAGAGTGAAGAGTTACTTTCGGCGTGGAGCGAAGCGCTTAACCAGCAGTGTATCAACCTGGCGGTGCATCCGGCGCTGACGCTGGAAGAGAGCCTGTATGCCATCGGCATACTGCTTAGCAAAGCACAGCAGCATCTGGATAACGGCGAAAGCGATCCGGCGCTACTGGTCGACATGGGGGCGCAGTTGGCCACGCTGGCGGAACAGGGTGTACTGGCGCAGCAGTTTGCTATGTTGCCGCCCATCATTGAGAACCGTGCGGCGGAACTTAAAGAGATGGGGGCGATGCGCCTGAACCTGAATCTGCCGATGGTGGAGAAAATGGGAATGTCGCTGAAGCTGAGCGAACTGGCGATTATGCAGCCCGCCCGTCTGGCAGAGCGTCAGCAGGCGCTGGATTCGGCATGGCCCACGATCGCGTTGTTTGACGAGCAGCCGCATACGCTACGCAATATCCTCATTTATCAGCTGTATAGCGATATTTTCCCCGGCGTAGGCTGCACCAATTACGGCGAAGCGCTGCTCGGCCTCGCGCGGCAGTTTTTCCACATCAAAATGCTGTGCGTCATTCGCGCCGAGCAGAAGGAACTGACTCAGGACGATGTCGCGCTGCTGGTAAGCGCCCTGCGCGGCTGGCAGCAGAAAAATCCGTTTGTCGCCGAAGCGGGGAATACGGCGGATTATAGTTTGCTGTGCGGGCTGTCGCTGCTGTAATTGTGAATGCAGCTGACCTGAAGATACCGCTTATATCAGCGGTATTTTTTCATCCTGTTTTTTTGATTATTATTTTTCGTAAAATACTATGACCACTATTGATTGGAATATCATTGATAAAGTTATTTTTATCAATCTAGACAGGCGGAAAGATCGTCGGGTACGAATTGTAAAACATCTCAAAAAAATAGGTGTGCCTAAGGATAAGGTTTTCCGATTAGATGCGGTTGAGCATAGCCCTGGATATATTGGTTGCTCACTTTCGCACATTGCCGCTTTAGAAATGGCACAGCAAAACAAATGGCAAAGAGTGCTAATTCTTGAAGATGACTTCTCCTTCTCTGAGACGGAGGAAAATTTCGAAAATGTGAATCGTTATTTTAAAACACTTAATAATATTAGTTGGCATGTGGCTTTTTTAGCTGCTAATTATCAACAGGTGACACCATTAAAGAGTGTAGATTATCTTGTTAGAGTGGATAAAGCCTGGTGTGCATGTGCTTATATTGTCAACGCTTCTTATTATGACAAGTTGATTCATAATTATCGTTCAGGCGTTTTCGCATTACTACAGGGTGGAAGTAAGCAAGAATACGCTATTGATGTGAACTGGCATTCCTGCATGCAAGAAGATTTATGGTTAGGTATATTTCCTAATAGTGGTTACCAGTTACCTGATAAAAGTGATATTGAAGAGGTTGAGGTTGATTATCAATCGCTGTTTAATAAACCGCTCCATCAGATAACAACTCCAGAACAATTCAATAACCCGACGACCGGGCCTATAAAAGTTGATTTTTATTTCCAGTGGCCATCGGGTTGGACTAATTTTGAGTCAGTCATTCAGGCTATGCTTAATAATCCAGCATTTGATTGTCAGGTAATTGTTGTTCCTTATCTTAATTGGCATGCGACAGATATCAATGGTGATATTCAACGAAAGATACTCAAAGATAGGTGTATAAAGTATGTTGGTTTTGAAGATTACTTATTAGAAAACCGCAGACCTGATGTCGTTTTTCTTCAGAATCCATACGATGAAGCCCGTCCTGAAGCCTTCCGAAGTGATTATCTTTATCGGCGTGGGGTGAAAATTGCTTATATTCCCTATGCACTAGATACTGGTATTGGCGAAGAAAGTATGATCTATCAGTACAATCTCTTATGCCAAAATATTGCAACTTGGGTATTTGCTCGCTCTCAGCGCCATAAAGATGAGTTCGCCGTTCAATGTCAGGCTGGTAATAAACACGTTTATGTTACAGGCCACCCTAAATTTGACTATTACGAGAGTCGTTATCAGTCAGTTGCGCGCATGGGAGAAAAAAATCAGGTGAAAACTTTTCTGTGGACAACTCATTTTGTCCTGCCTGGTGATGTTAAAATGTATACTACATTTAATATCTATTGTAATGTTTTTATTGAGTTGATGATGCGGGATGATATTCATCTCATTATTCGACCACATCCTTTATTCAAACAGTGGATTCATGAAGCCAGTCAGATTGCTCGCGACAATTACGAGCGATTGGTCAGAATTTCTGCGACCAGAAATAATGTAACTTGGGACTTTAGCCCAACTTATCAGGAATCGTTTGCTAAATCGGATGCACTTATTGCAGATGCGGGTTCCTTTTTACTTGAATATCTCCCGTCGAAAAAACCGATACTTTATTTAACTCACGAAAATTGTCACGGTTTGAATAAAACGGCTGATTTTATATATAAAAACTATGATGTTGCATGGCAGGAAGAAGATATCCATCGTTTTGTAAATAATGTGGTCAATAACCTGGATCCGATGAAATCAGCACGTGAGGTTATTTTACGTGAAGAGCTTTGTATTGATGATACAACAGCGGGAGAAAAAATTGCCAATATTATTCATAATTCATTACGTGGTGAAGGAAGTGTATGAATATTGTGGTTTCAGGATGATTATAATAATGGAAGGTCTCATTTAATGAAAAATATTGCCATAATTCTTTCTGGTGGTGTTGGTACCCGTTTCGGTCAAATTCAACCGAAACAGTTTTCTAAGTTGGCTGGAAAAGCGATTATCGAATATACGATTGATTGCTTTGAAAAATCGTCACATATTCATGAAATTATCGTTGTTTCACAAAGTGACTATAGCGAACTGATCTGGAATTACGTCCGGAAAAACAATTGGCAGAAAGTTAGCAAAGTTGTGCATGGGGGAAATGAAAGATTTTATTCTTCATACTCTGCTTTGCAATCAATTATAGATTATGATGAGGAATGTAAGGTATTATTTCATGATGCAGTTAGACCGTTGGTTGATGAGTCTATTATTCAGAAATGCATACAGGCATTAAATAATTTTAAGGCTGTTGATGTGGTTATTAATTCTGCCGACACTCTTGTCGAAGTACAGGATGACGGTTGCATTTCTAACATTCCTAATCGTTCCGTAATGCGTCGAGGGCAAACACCACAGGCATTTCATCTGGCAACGATACGTCAGGCTTATGAGAAAGCCATGATATCAGGTAAAGTTAATTTTACCTGCGATTGTAGCGTGCTTCGTGCAATGCTTCCTGCGATACGTGTAATGACTGTTGATGGGCATGAAGACAATATAAAAATCACACACCCTATTGATTTGTTTCTAGCAGAAAAATTATTACAGGAAAGAAGTCAGTCCTCTGCCAGTTCTCCGACAGATCTCAGTTTTTTACGGCATAAGAATATTGTGATCTTCGGTGGTTCGAGTGGCATTGGTCAAGAAATGATGAACATCGCAACTTTATATGGAGCTAAAGTTTATATTGCAAGTCGCTCTCATAATAATGTTGATGTGACTAACTTAAGTTGTGTAAAAAGTTATTTGAAAGATATCGTAGATGAGCATGGTGATATTGATTATGTTATCAATACTTCCGGTGTGCTCATTAAAAAACCGCTTGATAAATTAACAATGGAAGAAGTTTCCCTATTAGTTAATGTTAATTACCTCGGTGTTGTTAATGTCGCAATAGCGGCAAAAGACACGCTTGCTCGTAAAAATGGTATGTTACTTAATTTTGCTTCTAGTTCATATACGCGTGGAAGAGCTTTTTACGCTTTATATTCCTCAGCAAAAGCAGCTGTCGTGAATTTAACGCAAGCATTATCGGAAGAATGGATTCAGGAGAGTGTACGTGTCAATTGTATAAATCCAGAGCGCACCGCAACTCCAATGCGGAAATCAAATTTTGGCCTGGAGCCAATTGATACACTATTGACACCAAGAGATGTCGCCTCAAAAAGTCTTGCTGTTTTAGCAATGCAAAGCACAGGTGTGGTTATTGATATCAAAAAAGATGGCTTGAAAGGTTAATTTCATGATTTATGATCGCATTTTTCTACCAAACGATAATTTTCCGGTGCATTATCGCTTTAAAACGGCAGAACGGGATTGTAAGCATTTATTAATCGTTATGTCGGGATTCAATGTACCGGATCCGACAGTCTATGACTTTGAAAATGTATTATTACATTGCGATTCTCATATTTTATGGATTAAAGATGATTTTGATAAGTTACCTGCTTACTATCTTTGTAATAATATGTCCTTTGATATTGAGGAGAACGTTAGTAGTCTGATTTTAGGGGTGATAGATTTTCTTAAATGCACAAGCTCGTCGATTATTGGTGCTTCAAAAGGCGGTAGTATGGCGATGTATTACGGCATTAAGCATAATATTAATAATATTATTTCTATAGTGCCCCAATTTAACATTGGGAGCTATGTTTGTGAGGGGGGTTATTGGGAGGATATTGGTAAAGTCATGATGGGGGAATTCCGTAATGAACACATTGACATTCTTAACAATAAATTGTCTGGAATAATTCGCAGTGCCAAAAAAAAGGATGGGAATATATACTTATTTTCATCCCCTGACGACCATCAGTATCCGGTTGAAATACTCCCAAATTTAGATGGGTTTAAAGATTATAAGAACTTTAATTTCATTTTAAGTAAATCAAAAATGATTACTCAGCATAATGAAGTTGCGTATTATAACATAAAGTTAATATTGTCATTAATATACCAATTTGAACATGGCATTGCACCGCTATGGGGTATTATACATAATGGTGAAGCTTGGAGTTAATCATGAAAATATTATACCTGGCAAGTTATTTGCCAGGATGAAATGTTTGTTAACCCTACCCCTGCTGATACAACCAATTCTCCGGCTCACTGGTATTCAGCAAATTACCCAGAATATCTTGCTGCATACTCATCAACGCCCCGTTGTAGTCGTTGGCGATCCGGCAATCAGCAGCCTGCTGCTGAAGACTTTGCCAGAGGGCGGAAACAGAAGGCTGATGGGCGGCGGGCAGGCGGGCGATCAGCGTTTTCAGGCCTTCGGTGCTCGGGTCAATCCCTAACTGGCCGAGAATCTGGTAGCGCTGCTGGCTGCTTTGCGACAGCTGCTGGTACAGCGCCATAATCTGCTCGTTGATGACGTCGAGCGACGCGGCGTCGCGGGCAACAATGTGGTGGCGCTGCTTTTCAAGTAGTGCGGTCAGGGCATGATAGCGTTTACGGTCTTCGGTCATGTCCTGAATCAGTGCTTTAACGCGTTGGGCTGCGTTAGTCATAAATTACCTCTGGAAATACTTTTGCATCGCATCGGTCAGTGAATCAATATTGACGCTGATTTTGCCGCTGCTGATGGCTTCTTTCATTTCGGCGACGCGCGCCATGTCGACTTCTGGCAGCGTGCTCAGCTGCGTTTGCGCATCGCCAAGAACCGGATCAATCGCGGCGCTGCGCGTCACGCTGGTGCCTTCCTGAGCCACGGTGCGGGTCTGCTCCGCGCTGCTGGCTTTATTGATTGCGGTGGTCAGGTTGTACTGTGGTGCGGTTACTTTCATCGCTGCGCCCTCGTTCTCATTGTTTATGGTGGTGGCGTATGAACCTTGCCCTGCGGAAGTCGGACTTCCTGTGCCGTTGTCAGTAAAGAGCGGCAGTTAAGGAAGATAACTTAAACGTTGCGGGAAGTTTTTTAATTCCCGCTGGCGTACACCATGTTTACCACGCCGATGTCGGCGACAATGGCGCTGACCACGCGACCGCTACTCTCGTTTTTCACCTTAATAATCTCGCCCTTACGCCCCTTTTTCATGGCTTCGCCCATGGTACGGGCCTCGACGCCATTTTGTTCAGCCACCATCAGCACTCGCTGGCCACGTTCAACCAGCAGCGGTGACTCTAGTTGGTTGAGTGTAATCGGCTGGCGGTCGCGCACGCGGCGCTTCACGGTCAGGCCGATAACCTCTGCCGGATCGGTCAGGTAGTCGCCACGCGTGTTGCTGATGTTGAGTTTTTTAATGGTGAGGTTGTCGGCGGAAATCTGCTGGCCGCGTTCGAGGGTGCTGTCGGCCACGACGACTGGCAGATAGATATCCGGTTTGACGGTGACCGCGATATCCCAGCCGTTGGCATCCGCACAGCGCACATCAAAACGCAGACGGTTGAGATCGAGACGGTCGCCGCCGGGGATCGACACGGCAGGTTCCTGGCTGCAGGTCGCGTACTGCGAGGCTTCGGAGGGAATAAACAGGTTCATTTTCGCCTGATATTCCGGCCACCGGCGGCGTTTCGCTTCCTGGCGAACAATATCAGCCGCGTGGAGCTGGACGGCGACATAGATTTGCTTACGGGCGCTGGTCGGGCGCTCAGCGGCGGACGCGGGAATCGCGGCGGAGATAGCGAGCAGGAAAAGGCCGGTGAGGAAGCGGAAATCCCGTTTCACACTGGCGCGAAAAAAATGAACAAAAACATTATAAATCATGTAATTAAAACCTTGGCATGAATATTGCTATACGAGTGAGCAGATCATGCAGGTTTTAGCATCACGAGGGTGTGAATTGTGAGTATTACTTTTGACAAAGCATTGGGCGTTCATCCACAGGCTGTAGCACTTCGACTTTCCCGAGCAGAGCTGCTTTCAGCCAATCTGGCAAACGTTGATACCCCCAACTTCCAGGCTAAAGATATTGATTTTGCCTCCGAGATGCAACGCTCACGGTCGAGTTTTTCCACGCAGACGTCAGCGCAGGAGATGTATCGCGTGCCCTATCAACCCTCTTCAGACGGCAACACCGTCTCGTTGAACGTTGAGCAGGCCGAGTTTGCGAAAAACACCCAGGACTACCAAATGAGCCTGGCCTTTTTAAACATGAAGTTCACTGGTCTCAAGCAGGCCATTGAAGGCAAGTAATCCAACGCAGGTAACCACGCAATATGGCTTTTTCGGATATCTATCGCGTTTCGGGGTCGGCGATGACGGCGCAAACCGTTCGTCTTAACACCATCGCCAGTAACCTCGCCAACGCGGAAACCGCCTCCGCCACCGAAGACGGCACCTATAAAGCGCGTCGTCCGGTGTTTGCTGCGGTTTATCAAAACGATGAGTTGATGCACAGCCGCGCGCTCACCGGCGCGCGCGTGCAGGTGATGGACGTCATTGAAACGGGCAACGCGGTGCAGCGCTATGAGCCGCACAACCCGATGGCAAGCGACGACGGCTACGTCTACTACCCGGACGTCAACGTGGTGGAAGAGATGGCGGACATGATGTCAGCGTCACGTGGGTTTGAAACCAACGTCGACGTACTTAACAGCGTAAAAAGCATGCAGCAAAGCCTGCTGCGACTTGGGGAAGTATAAGCATGAACGTTGATAACTCTTACGCCAATAGCCGGGCTTCCAGCTCCACGGATGGTATTACCAGCAACAGCACCGCCTCCGGCATGAACACCATGTTTATGCAGCTGCTGGTTGCGCAGATCCAGAACCAGGATCCGCTCAACCCAACCGACGGGACCGAGTACGTCAGCCAGCTGGCGCAGCTGACCCAGGTGCAGTCGATGGAAACCATGTCGCAGCTGATGGCCAACAGCTCTGTGCTGATGGACAACCTGCAAACCCTCACCACCGGCAACCTGGTCGGGCAGCACGTGATGGTACAGACCAGCTCTATTGAGAGTGATGGTGAAACCGTGCTCGATGGTCGTCTGACGCTGGAGCACGCGGCCAACGTGGTGACGGTGATTGTTAAAGATTCCGCTGGCGTCGAGCACAAAATCGAGCTGGGCAAACAGGAAGCCGGACAGGTGGATTTCAACATCGATCCGGAAGAACTCGGCCTGAGCGAAGGGAAATATACCCTGAGCGTGGTGACCGATACCGGCGAAGAGAACGTGCCGGTTGAAATCGGCGGCGTGGTGAACAACGTGCGTATCCCGCTCGACGGTAGCTCGACCGTACTGAACATCAACGGTCTGGGTGAAATCGCCTACAACAATATTACCCAGTTTGGTAACACCTCTAAGAACAAAGCCTGAAGTGAATCAGGCAGTTAATTAAACAGGAACGATTATGAGCTTTAGTATTGCAACTTCCGGTCTGAATGCCGTTACCGAACAGCTGAACGCTATCTCGAACAACATTGCCAACTCCGGCACCGTGGGCTTCAAGTCTGGCCGCGCTGAGTTCTCCGCGCTGTATGCGGAAAGCCAGCCGCTGGGCGTCGGCGTTTCAGCGGTAACCCAGAGCATTACCAAAGGGGGAAGCATCTCTTCCACCGGCACCGCGCTGGATCTGGCGATTAACGGCAACGGTTTCTTTATGGTTCGCGATAGCGCCGGCACCACCGCCTATACCCGTGCGGGCTACTTCGGCACCGACAGCCACGGCAACCTGGTGAACAATCTGGGTATGTACCTGCAAGGGTATCCGGTTGATGCCAACGGTACGCTACAGGTGGGGACCATCAGCAACCTGACCATCAGCAGCGGTTCTATTCCGGCGAAAGCGACCGAAAGCATCGACTTTACCGCGAACCTGGATGCGCGCGCGGAAGTCCCGGCGACCTCGCCGTTCGACCCGAAAGACAACACCTCTTACAACAACTCCTACACGACTCAGGTTTATGACTCTCTGGGCCGCGAACACACGCTGAACCAGTATTTTGTGAAGACCGGTGAAAACGAGTGGGAAGTGCATTACTACATGGACGATAAGCCGGTGACCAATGGCGGCGTCGATCAGGTGCAGAACCTGACCTTCAATAGCCAGGGCATCCTGACCAACCCGAGTGGTTCCGTTCCGCTGACTGCCGACATCGCGGGCGCTGAATCCATCACTATCGACATGAGCTACAACGGCACCTCCCAGTACGGTTCCGACTTCTCCGTCAGCAAAAACAAAGGCGACGGCTACGCCTCCGGTGAACGTACAGGCCAGGCGATCGATGAAGACGGCAGCGTGTACGCCACCTTCTCCAATGGTGAACGCCTGCTGCAGGGCCAGCTGGTACTGGCGAACTTCACCAACCCGAACGGTCTGCAGTCGCAGGACGGCACCACCTGGGCGCAAACCGCCAGCTCCGGCGCGCCGCTGACCGGTACGCCGGGTTCCGGCCTGCTGGGTTCTATCGTTTCCGGTGCGCTGGAGTCGTCCAACGTCGATCTGACCTCCGAGCTGGTGGGCCTGATGACCGCGCAGCGTAACTACCAGGCGAACACCAAAGTCATCAGCACCAACGACAGCATGATGAGCGCGCTGTTCCAGGCGGTGTAATCGATGGATCGCTTACTTTTCACCGCGGTGAGCGGCGCGTCGCGCAGTCTGTCGCAGCAGGAGATCCACGCGAACAACCTGGCGAACGTCAACACTCAGGGCTTCCGCAGCGATCTCGACAACGCGTTGACCCAACAGGTGAGCGGCGAGGGCTATGCCACCCGCTACCTGGCGCAGCCCACTCAGGGCGGCGTCGATTTAGCGCCGGGCGCGGTACGGGAAACCGGCCGCGATCTGGACATCGCCGTGAAGGGCGATGGGTTGATTGCGCTGCGCAGCGGCAACCGTGAGGTCTATACCCGCAACGGCCAGATTGATATCAATGCCGAAGGGGAGCTGTCGATCAACGGGCTGCCGCTGGAAGGCGATAACGGCCCTATCGTGCTGCCGCCGTACTCGTCGGTCTCCATCGCTGAAGATGGGGTGATCACCATCGTGCCGGATGACGGCGACATTGCCGCGCCGATGGATATCGACCGCGTGAAGCTGGTGAACATTCCTGCCAGTGCGCTGAGCAAAAACGACGCGGGTTTCCTGGTGAGCAACGCGGCGTTTACCCCACGCGATGAAGACGTGACGGTGGCCGCCGGGCATCTGGAAGCGGCCAACGTGTCGGCCATCGGCGAAATGGTCTCCAGTATTGCGCTCAACCGTCAGTTTGAAGCGCAGATCAAGATGATGAAAGCCGCAGAAGATCTCGCCACCGCAGGCAACCGCCTGATTCGCGGCACTTAAGAATACGATTAAGGAATACCAATGAATCCTGCTTTATGGATCAGCAAAACGGGGTTAGCGGCGCAAGACGCCCGCATGACCACCATTTCGAACAACCTGGCGAACGTTAACACCACCAGTTTTAAACGCGACCGCGCGATGTTTGCCGATCTGTTCTATCAGAATCAGCGCACGCCAGGCGGCCAGCTGGATCAGAACAACGTCTCACCGACCGGCATCCAGTACGGGACCGGCGTTAAGGTCGTTGGAACGCAGAAAGAATTCACCGTCGGCAGCATCCAGAACACCGGGCAAAGCCTTGATGTGGCGATCTCTGGTCAGGGTTTCTTCCAGGTCGAAACCGCCAATGGCGATATTGCCTATACCCGCGCCGGCAACCTGCAGAAAACGCCGGAAGGCGTGCTGACCAATGCCCAGGGCCTGCCGCTGATCCCGCAGATTGAGCTGCCGGACAACGTCAAAGACCTGCAGATTGGTAAAGACGGCACGATTACCGCCACTGTGGCGGGCGAGGCCGATCCGGTTGAGCTGGGTCAGTTGACGCTGGTGAACTTCGTCAATCCGGCCGGTCTGGAAGCCATCGGCGGCAACCTGTACCTCGAAACCGCGGCCAGCGGCCAGGCGGTAGAAGGCGTACCGGGTGAAGAGGCGTTTGGCCAGCTGGAACAAGGGTCGCTCGAAGGCTCTAACGTACAGGTCGTTGAGGAGATGGTCGATATGATCACCGTTCAGCGCGCCTATGAAATGAACGCCAAAATGGTCTCTGCCGCCGACGACATGCTGAAGTTTGTCACGCAGTCGATGTAACGGTAGGACAGTGAAGTGAAAGAGATGAAAAAGCAGGTAGCAGTCGTTTTGCTGGCGCTGATGCTGTCGGGCTGTGAAAGCCCGGCGCTGCTGGTGCAAAAAGACGACGCGGCGTATGCGCCGCCGGAAGATTTCGCCATGCCGGAAACCCCGGTACGCGGCGGTGGAGTGTACAACAGCGGCTATAACTGGTCGCTGATTCAGGACCGTCGCGCCTACCGCGTGGGCGATATTCTGACCGTCAAGCTGGATGAATCCACGCAGGCCAGCAAGCAGGCGCGGACCAATTTCGGCAAGAAGAACGATGTCTCGCTGGGCATCCCAGAGGCCTTCGGTCATTCGGTGGATAAGCTGTCCGGCTCGGTTGACGGCAGCCGTAACTTCAACGGCAGCGCCACGTCGCAACAGCAAAACAGCCTGCGCGGGGCAATCACCGTCGCGGTATTTAAGGTGCTGCCTAACGGCGTGCTGGCGATTCGCGGCGAGAAATGGCTCACCCTCAACCAGGGCGATGAGTATATGCGCGTGACCGGGCTGGTGCGTGCCGATGATATCGAGCGCGATAACTCTGTGTCGTCACAGCGTATTGCCAACGCCCGCATCTCTTACGCCGGGCGCGGCGCGCTCAGCGATTCGAACGCCGCGGGCTGGCTGGTTCGCTTCTTTAACCACCCGCTGTTCCCGATGTGATGGAGGCCATGATGCTTAAACGGATACTGTTTTTCCTGTGCCTCTTCAGCGTGTCTGCCGTGGCCCAGCCGCTGCGTGACGTGGTGGATATTCAGGGGGTGCGTGGTAACCAACTGATTGGCTACAGCCTGGTGGTCGGCCTTGACGGCACCGGCGATAAAAACCAGGTGAAGTTCACCAGCCAATCGGTCACCAATATGCTGCGCCAGTTTGGCGTGCAGCTGCCGGCCAAAATCGACCCGAAGGTTAAAAACGTGGCGGCGGTGGCGATCAGCGCCACGCTGCCGCCGGGCTACTCGCTGGGTCAGAGCATTGATGTCACCGTTTCGTCCATTGGCGATGCCAAAAGCCTGCGTGGCGGCACGCTGCTGCTGACCCAGCTGCGCGGTGCTGACGGTGAAGTCTATGCGCTGGCGCAGGGCAACGTAGTGGTTGGCGGCGTTAAGGCCGAAGGCAACAGCGGCTCAAGCGTGACCATCAACACGCCGACCGTGGGTCGTGTGCCGAACGGCGGCTCCGTTGAACGCGAGATCGCCAGCGACTTCCAGCAGGAACCGATGGTGATGCTTAACCTCAAACGGCCAAGCTTTAAAACCGCCAACACCGTTGCCGTGGCGCTGAACAACGCTTTTGGCGCGGGGACGGCGACTGCGCAGAGCGCCACCAATGTGGCGGTGCGAGCGCCAATGGGCGCCGGCGCGCGCGTGGCCTTTATGTCGGCGCTGGAAGACGTGCAGATTAACGCCGGCAAGCAGCCGCCGCGCGTGGTGTTTAACGCGCGCACCGGCACCGTAGTGATTGGCGACGGCGTGATTGTGCGCGCCGCGGCGGTCTCCCACGGCAATCTGACCGTGACTATCCGCGAGTCGTCCAACGTCAGCCAGCCAAACGCCTTTGGTCGCGGCCAGACGGTAGTGACGCCGGAGAGCGACGTCAGCGTGAACCGCGGTCGCGGCCAGATGGTGACGATCGCCGCGGGCACCAGCCTGCGCAGCATCGTGAACACCCTGAACAGTCTGGGCGCCGCGCCGGACGATACCATGGCCATTCTTCAGGCGCTGCACGAAGCAGGCGCGCTGGATGCTGAACTGGTGGTGATGTAATGCTGGATGCGATTAACCGACAAACCGCGATTCTGCCCGGCGATATGACCGGGCAGGTCAAGCCGCAGAATCTGGAACAGGCTGCCGAGCAGTTTGAAGCGCTGATGCTGAAATCGATGCTGTCGCAGATGCGCAAAGCGTCGGATGTGCTGGGGGAAGATAACCCGTTCAACAGCAAGCAGCAGCGAATGATGCGTGATTTTTATGATGACAAGATGGCGTCCGAGCTGGCTTCACAGCGCAGCACCGGCATCGCGCAGATGATCATCAACCAGCTGTCGCCTCAGACGACGGCATCGCTTAAGAATGGGGCGGAAGCGGCCGCTTTACATGGACAACCGCAAGAACTTAAAACGCCCGTCGTTCCCGTAACCCGAAGGGCAGGAGTAAGCCATGAGTATGATTAATATCGCCTTCAGTGGTCTGCAGGCAGCCCAGCTGGGCATGAATGTCACGTCGATGAATACGGCCAACTACCTGACCTCCGGCTACAGCCGTCAGGGGATCATCCAGAGCGCTATCGGCCCGATGGGCGAAGCCGGGATTACGCCGGGCAGCGGCGTGCAGGTGGATAGCATCCGCCGTATCTCCAGTCAGTATCTGGTGAATCAGGTGTGGCAGACCAACACCAAGTCCAACTACTACAGCATGGGCAACCAGTACATCAGCGCACTGGAGAAGGTGATCGGCACCGACTCAACCAGCATCGGTACCGGGCTTGATGATTTTGTCAGCGCCCTGAGCGAGTTGACCCAGGAGCCAGAATCACAGGCGCGGCGTCAGCAGCTGCTGAACCAGGCCAACACGCTGGCTACCCGCTTCAATAGCATGAACAACTTTGTCACCAGCCAGAAAGAGTCCATTACGACTCAGCGCGGGGCGATGGTTGATCAGATCAACACCCTGAGCGGCGGCATTGCCGACTACAACAAGAAAATTGTTGAGATGGACGCCACCGGTGGCAACAGCAGCACGCTCCGCGACGCGCGCGACGAGCTGGTAAAGCAGCTCAGTTCGCTGGCAGAGGTCAAGGTTAGCGATGACAGCAGCGGCTATACCGTTTCGCTGAGCAACGGCCAGCCGCTAGTCAGCGGTAAAACCGCCGGGCAACTGAGCGTGGGCACGGACGGCAACGGGAATTCGACGTTAACCCTGAAGTTCTCCACCAGTGAGTTTTCGCTCAACCCGTCCGCCGGCGGTCAGCTGGGCGCGCTGTACGATTATGAAGTGGGGACGCTCAAGCAGATGGGCGACGCTATTCAGGGCATGGCGCAGGCGGTGGCGGACATGTTCAACGATCAGCTGGCGAAAGGCTATGACCTGAACGGCGATGCGGGAAAACCGCTGTTCACCTTCGATCCGTCCAACCCGGCGGGCATATTGCAGGTTAACGATCTCGAGCCGGAAGAGCTGGCCCTGTCCAGCGATCCCGACGAACCGGGCAACGGCGATAACCTGAACCTGCTGATCGAGCTGAAAAACCAGAAAACCAATATCCCTGGCCTCGGCAACATGAGCCTCAACGAAGGGGCGGCGGCGATTATCTCCACGATTGGTATTGCCAGTAAACAGAGTAAAACCGAAATGGACGCGGCGGTGTCCGTCAGCGAGCAGGCGCAAGAGCAGCGGGATAACCTGAGCGCGGTTAACCAGGACGAAGAGGCGATTAACCTGCAAATTTACATGCAGTCCTATCAGGCGAACATGAAAGTGATTGCTGCTGGAAACCAGGTCTTCAGCGATTTGCTGGGCATTTTTTAAGCGTCATCAGGAGTATTAAGCTATGCGTATTAGTGGTCTTCATAACTCAAACGCGATGCTGGCGCAGCTTGGCGCCAACAGCAGCCGCGTCTCCAAGCTGATGGAACAGCTGTCGACGCAAAAGCGTGTTAACGTGCCGTCGGACGATCCGGTAACGGCCAGCCGCCTGGTGCAGCTGAACCGTGAACAGTCGGCAATTAAACAGTACCAAAGCAACATCACCAGCCTGAGCGGTAAGCTGTCGGTGCAGGAATCGCATATTACGGCGATGAGCAACCAGGTGCTGGCGGTGAGCGATAAGCTTAAGCTGGCCAACAACAGCACCCTGAGCCAGAAAGATTTGGCGAGCTACGGCGCGGAGCTGGGGTCGATGCTGGACTCGCTGGTCGCCTCGATGAACAGTAAGAACGAGAGCGGCAGCTATCTGTTCTCTGGCACTAAGACCAACACCAAAGCGGTCGAACTGGTGGACGGTCAGTACGTGTATGGCGGTAACGATAACTCGCGTGAAACCATCGTAGCCAACGGCGTGTCGATTACCGAAAACACCAATGTCGCGCAGGCGTTCTCTGGTTCGGGCAACGATCTTGATATGCTGAACAAGCTGAAAGAACTCAGCGAGAAGATGCAGGATCCGAATCTGAGCTATGCGGATTATCAGGACGACATCTCCGCGATGATCGACATGACCCAGACCACCAGCGATAGCCTGGGCGCACTGTTTACCGATCTCGGTGGCCGTCAGAATCGCCTGACGCTGATTGACGATGCGCACACTGACGTGAGCCTGTCGAACTCGCTGGTCGAAACCGACCTCAACTCGGCAGACTCCGCGACCACCACCATCAATTTACAGCTGTACATGACCTCAATGCAGATCACCAATAAGGCCTACAGTATGGTCAGTCAGCTCAATCTCTTCAGTATGTTGTAATTGGTTATGCAAGTTGGTTTAAAAACAGGCTCTCTGACCACCTCCGCCCCGGCAAATGCCGGGCGCGGTTCCATTGGCGCTCCTCAGACCGTGGGGCGCGTTAACGCCCCTGATACGGTCACCAACCGCAGCGCGTTTCCGGAAGCGGCGCTGCTTTCGCGGCGCCCGATGCGCTATAACGTGCAGCTCAATCAGCAGCTGACCGCGGTGCAGCAGGCCGACAGCTACCTGGCGAAGACGGAAACGCAGCTGTTGCAGCTGCGTCAGTCCGCCACTCGCGGCGGTGATGCCAGCGCCCAAACTCAGGCGCTGCAAAAGCATCTCGCGCGCCGCACGCAGCTCTCCGGCGGGACGGTCGATCGTCATCTGACGGCGTCGCTGGAACAAAAAAGTACGGTGAATTTTACCCTGCCGGGCAGCGAGAAATTGCTGAGCCAGCCTGGGGGCGAAACGCTGGTCTTCTCGTTGGGCGGTCGTCAGCGTGAGATGGCGGCCGTGGTGTTACCGGAAGAGGCGACGCCGCGTCAGACGCTACTCAAGCTGAACGTCGGCTTAGGGCGTTTAGGGATTCACGCCGCGCAGGCGGGCGGTGGAAAGCTGATCTTTAGCGTCGACGAAAGCCGCTGGGATCGTGTGAGCCAACAGCTTACCGTACGCGGTGAAGGCCAGCATTATCCCGCTGACGCTTTCACGCTACTGGCACCGCAGGCGGAAAGCGCCAGCAGTGATGAAGTGCTGGCGCTGTCGACGCGTCGGGAACGAGAAGGGCAGATGAAGCTGCAAACCACTCTCGATCACATCACCAGCCAGCGCAGCAGGCTGCGTCAGCAGCAGGAGCGAGTCAGTTCGCGTATCAACGATATGGCGACAGTCTATAGTCCACAGCAGGCGCTGGAGACTTCGCGCGGTTTGAGCGAAGCGCTGGCACGCAGCGGCAGCAGCTATAGCGCGCTCTCACAGGCGCTGGGGACCCAGGCCAATGTGCATCTGAGCACGGTGAAAAACCTGCTGGGCTAATGAATGTAAAGGCCTACAATCGTAATGAACGTAGGCCTGATAAGCGCAGCGCCATCAGGCAGATGGCGCTATTTCGGCATTGGATACAGGAAAATCGAACCATTCTGCCCGACAACCAGCGATTGGTTGCTCAATGAGATCGGCTCCATCCAGTAGTTGGAGTACATCAACTGATCCACAAGCCCTTCAATCATCAACCCTCTTTGCTCTGAGCTGTAGTAGATGGGCGTCAGGTTAAAGTAAATCCGTCCCTGCTTTTTCTGCGTAGGGGTAAACTTCCCTTTCAGCACAAAGCGGTTGTCGTCAGGGTTGGTGATGTTTGCCATCAGAACGTTGCGCACGGTGTGCAGGTTGACGTTGTAAATCTCTTTACGCTGCGACATCAGATCGTAAAAACCCATCTGAAAGCCGCCCGTCACCGGGCCAGTTGGCAACGCCGATTCTGACGGCATCAGCTTCGCCGCCAGCAGCCCGCCCAACAGCGCCAGTATGACGACCAGCGCGATCAGCAGATTAATTGGCTTTGCATGTCGCCAGTTCATTGAGCTTTCTCCGGGTCTCTCGCAGGATTACGTTATTCAGCTGTACCGTATCGGTACGCCAGTGGTAAATCGCCATCGCCAGCTGCTTCTTGTCGCACTGGTTGCTCAGCATAAAGCTGTAGTTCAACGACGAGTTGTTGGTGTGGAAGTACACGTTCATCGTGGCAGACTGCATTTTGATTTGCTGGTTCAGCGCATACAGCGAGTCTTTTAACTTGCCGTAAAGATTGGCGGACATATACGCCGGATCCCCCATCGCTTCTACCGTGTAGAGGCGGATATTGCTGTAGACGCCGGGCTGGACCTCACGCGCAACCAGATGCTCTGCGCGCCCGCCGAATAAATACCAGCAGACACCTGCAGTGGCGGTAGCGGTCAATAAGATGACCAGCATAAACGCGAGCATGCCTGAGCGGCGCTGTTTTGGCGCGGCGACCACCGCAGCTTCCGCTACGGGTTGAATGTCGGCCGCTTTTTCGGCCACTTCAACGATGGCGTCAGTCTCTGGCTGCGGTGAGAGCAGATAGTCTTCCTGGACGTCACGCTCTTCTTCCGGGTCGCTGACCTCATCCTCGTCTTTTTCCACCACGCAGCAGTATTCGGCCTCCAGCAGGTAGCCTTTGCGCGGGATGGTTTTAATAATTCTCTGGTTTTTGCCGTCATCTTCCAGCGCGGTACGCAGCGCGTGGATAGCGTTTGGCAGGCTGTTATTGCCGATCACCCGGCGTTCCCACACCAGGTTGGTCAACTCTTCGCGGGTGAAGATTTTTCCCGCGTCCTGCACCAGGATATCCAGCAGCTTGAGCTGATACTCCCCGAGGCGTTTTCGTTCCCCGGTGGTGAGATGGAGAATGGATCCTGAGGTGACGTCAACCAGCCAGTTGTTTACGGAGCAATAGCGTTTATTCATTTATGCGTTATGGATTCAACCACCCCAGTAATATCGTGACAACCGCGCGGATACCCGAAAATCTCAGCGATTATCTGATTGAGTTGATAACTCCATTTAGAATTCTTAATGAATGCCGCGTGCCTGCGGGAAATTAAAAAGCGGACGTTATGTTCTTCTGTAAGAGGCGTGAGTTTGTTGAAACAACGGAAACGTTTTTGTCTGTAATACACCTCAACAGGAAGGAATCATTTTTTCCTGCGCCCTTTTTACGCGATAAAAGTGTGATGCGCAACAGGCTTTTTAGCAATAGTGGCGGCTAAAAGGGGGCTGATTTTGCTGAAAGTTAACATCCATCGTTAAATAAAACTTATGTTAATTAAGTGATCTCTTGGTGAATTAAATGTGTTATTGGTGTGATCTAAATGCTGGTGAGTATTATTTGCGGGATGTGAGGTGGAAGGAGAAAAAATGGATTTAATTTTTTATTTTATTGTGTCGCTTTAAACCAGATTTGTTTTTATATGGCGGAAATACGAATGATGGTTGAGATATAATATGCCAGGAATTAATGTTACTAATTAAATATGGTGAATGTAAAGAAAAGTCAGGGCTGAAAATAAAATTGGGATATTTTCAAAAATAGGCTACAGGTGCGCAAAAAACGAACTTGAATATGGGTTTAGTCTGGTAGTTGCGCAACAGATAAGGGATGAATGGAAGAGTTATCTCATTTCTTGGATTTTTTAATGGCTATGAAATCAATTGGTTATGATTTGTTTTGGTGGAAAAATGAGCGATTGATATTTATCGATTTAATCTTTGTTCCCGCCGTGTCGTCTTGAGTTATTACAACATCTGAATCACCAGGACGAAAAAAGGAATCATTATGTCTCTTTCTATCTTTACTAGCGCTTCTTCCATGGCATCCACCAATGCTCTGAACAAATCCAACAACCTGCTGTCCACCGCGATGGAACGTCTGGGCACCGGTAAACGCATTAACTCCGCGGCTGACGATGCGGCTGGTCTGCAGATTGCTACCCGTCTGCAGGGCCAGACCAACGGTATGACCGTTGCACAGCGTAACATCTCTGACGCGACTGCGATGCTGCAGACTGCGGAAGGCGCGTTTGATGAAGTAAGCAACATTATGTACCGCATGAAAGACCTGGCAACCCAGGCAGCGAACGACACCAACAGCGCTGACGATCGTACGGCGATCGGTGCGGAAATGACCGAGCTGAAAAGCGAACTCAACAACA
The DNA here is from genome assembly GCF_965301105.1 of Kluyvera sp. NCBI lineage: Bacteria > Pseudomonadati > Pseudomonadota > Gammaproteobacteria > Enterobacterales > Enterobacteriaceae > Kluyvera > Kluyvera sp. The sequence goes on along the minus strand of NZ_CBDKZX010000017.1, from coordinate 20,519 downwards.
TTATGAACAACACCAAATATGCGGGTGACAACCTGTTTGGTGCAAGCGGCAAACTGGCTGATACCATGAACTTCCAGATCGGTTCTTCCACCGATGAGAAACTGGCGGTCGACGTTTCCGGCGAGCTGGCTAAAATCGACGTATCTGGCGGTCTGTCAATCGACGTAAGTGATTTCGATAAGTCCCAGGCAACCATCTCTGGTCTGGAAGCGGCTATCGCTAACGTCGGTTCCATGCGTTCCGCTCTGGGTGCGAACATCAACCGTCTGGGCCACACTGCGGCTAACCTGGCGAACATGAAGGACAACACCGACCTGGCGCTGAGCAACATCCAGGATGCTGACTACGCGACCGAAGCGTCTACCATGACCCGTAACCAGCTGCTGGTACAGACCAGTATGTCCATGCTGAAAACCTCCAACAGCATGTCCAGCATGGTGACCTCTCTGCTGGGTTAATCCTTCACGGATTATTGCAGGAAAAAACACCGCTGTATGGCGGTGTTTTTGTATCCGACCCCTCCTTTCCCCTGCCGGAAAATGCGGAAATACCTGTTCCTGCCATTATTTAATTCATTGATAAATAACAACTTAAAAGTTGGCACGATAGTTGCTAAATCAATTGCATATCGATCGTGGCTTGCGTGCCTGGAGAACCTACTATGTCTGATTTTGACCCGAATACACTGGCCACCCAGCTGGCAGGCTATGACATTCTTGCGCTGCAAAACTCGATCACTAAGCAGACCACTACGTTACAGGCGCAGACTAAAGCGCTGGATTCGCTGCGCACGGCGCTAACCACCTTCCGCACCTCCATCACGGCGTTGAACTCCAGTTCCGCCAGCGTGTTGAAGAACGTCGCGACCATGAACCAGGAAGGTATCGCCACCATCACCGCCAGCGCCAGCGCGCGTAAAGGGACCTACAGCCTGAACGTCACCCAGCTGGCGACCGCCCAGCAGAAGACGTTTGAGGGAATGACAGACCAGTCCGTTAAAGACGCTACCGGTACGCTCAAAATCACCCTGGATGGCGAAGAGATCGAAATCAACATGGATGGCCTCAACAGCCTCTCTGATTTCGCCGCAGCGGTGAACAAGGCTGATTTCCCCAGCGCGTCCAGCTCCACCACCGCCACCACCGGCCAGAACGGTATTACCGCCTCGCTGATGCGCGTCAACGGGGAAGTGACGCTGATTTTTAACAGCGATCAGAGCGGCGCGAAGTACGACATCCAGATGGATACCAGCGGGATGACCGGCGGGGCGGAGATGTTCGACAAGCCGGAAATTATTACCGACGGCAAAGATGCCATCTTTACTCTGGGTGACTCCGATAAAAAATACTACAGCAGCTCCAACACCCTCGATGACCTGGTCGACGGCGTCTCCATCAAACTGACCAGCACCACCGAAACGGGTAAGCCACTGGTTATCTCTATTGATACCGACGTTACCGAAACCAAGAACCAGGTCCAGGCGTTCCTCGATGCCTACAACACCCTGCGCGACACCATTTCTGGTCTGACCGCGACCGGCAGTTCCAGCACTGACCGCGGCGCTTTTGCCGGCGATGCCAGTATTTCGACGTTAGGCACCGAACTCAGCAGCATGCTGCGCGGCACCTTTGGCGATCAGAACATGAGCAAGTTCGGCATCACCGCCGACAAAGACGGCAAATTCTCCTTCGATGCCGACAAGCTGGAAGAGCAGCTGAAAAACGACCCGCAGACCGTGGCGCAGTTCTTTAACGGCAATGACGGCCTGATTAAAGCGATGGATAAAACGCTGGATAAATACCTCAGCTCCACTACCGGCCTGCTGAAAGGGCGTCAGGATACCCTCGACCGTCAGCAGACTGATATCGACAACAAAACCGCAAAAATGGAAACGCGCTATGAGTCTTCGTACAACCGCTACCTCAAGCAGTTTACGCAGTTGCAGTCGCTCATGACGCAGATGAATAACACCACGAGTTTGTTTAGCTAATTTTCTAAGGGAACCCATCCTCAATGTACGGTAATGAGCAGGAAGGCTACGGCCTGTATCAACAATCCGATCTGGCGATTCAGGCGGCGGCAGCCAACCCGCACCAGCTGGTGCTGATGCTGTTCCGCGGCATGATGGATGAGCTGGTACGCGCCAAAAGCCACATTGCGGCGCGTCGCTATGAGCGTAAGGCGCAGAGCATCAACAAGTGCATCGATATCCTCAATGCGCTGACCAGCTCGCTTGATTTTGACAAAGGCGGCGAGTTGGCGCTGAGCCTGGCGAATCTTTACGACTACTGCGTTTATCGTCTGTACGACGCCAGCAATAACCTCTCCATCGAGCAGATCGAAGAAGTGGAAGCGATCCTCGGCAACCTGCAGGACGGCTGGGAAAAAATGGGTCAGGCGGCATGAGTATGCAACACGCGATTCAGACGCTGACTCAGGCGCTACGTCAGGCGACGGAAGACCACAACTGGCCTTCTGTCGTCAATGTCGATGCCAAAATCGCCGAACTGCTGGCGGCTATCCAGGGCAAAAATCTGGCGGTGGCCGAGCGCCAGGCGCTGGATAACCTGAAAAAGGTGCACCAGCAGGCGCGCGATTACTGCCAGGGCCAGAGCGATATGCTGGCCGCCAAAATGAGCCTGGTGGCGCGTAACCGCGAAGGCGCAACAGCTTACGCCCAGTTTATGGACGATGAGGGGATGCGCTGATGGATATTCTGAACCTTTCACAGGGCGCGTTGAGCGGCTCCGGCCTGCCGATGCAGGCCGAATCTATCGCCGGGCAGATGGGGCAAAACGGTACCGCGCAAACACCAACCGCTTTCAGCGACGCATTGCTTAACGTCATTGACTCGATGATGACCGGGCAAACGCTCCCGAGCTCGCTGGCCGTGAGCGCGCATCCGGTCTCCATCGATGACAAAGACGACGATGCTGATCCGCAGCAGTTGAGCGGCGCGTTGTTGAAAGACGACTCTCAGCAGCAACTGCTCGAAACGCTGTTGATGACCAGTCAGATGCCGGTGCAGACCGCCAGCTATGTCAACGTGGCACAGCCCGTCGATGATGCGCTGATGGCGAATGCGCAGACATTGATGGCGCCGCAGGCGTTGACGATGGGCCTTGCGCCATCGCTGCAACAGCAGACGATGACTGCGCCGAATCTTGCCACTACGGAGACGGCGAGCAGCGTCCTGCCGAGCGCTCAGCCGGTTTCCCCGATGCTGATGACGGCGATGACGCCGGTCGCCGCGATGCCTGGGCAACCGTTAGACAGCAGCAACAGCATTTCTCCGGCAACCGCCTCCACCGCTTCGCCGGTCACCACCACGCTGAAGATGGATCCTGAGCCTTCTCGCTGGAGCGAGCAGTTGCAAAGCGCACTTGGCGATCGTTTGCAGGTGCAGGTGAAGCAGCAGATCCAGCACGCCACTATCCGTCTCGATCCGCCGGATATGGGCAAAATCGATATCTCGATGCAGGTCGACAATGGCCGCGTACAGGTACAGATCAACGCCAGCCACGCCGAAGTTTATCGTGCGCTACAGCAGACCAGTAACGACCTTCGCCAGAGCCTGACAGAGCAAAACTTCGTGCAGGTGAACGTGCAGGTGTCTTCCCAATCCGGGGGGCAGCAGCAGGGCAGAGGTCAACATTTCGCCGAGCAGCACAACGCCATTCAGGCGGGCGCGGAGCTGGCAGCCAACGTATCGGCTACCCAGGATTCCCGCAGCGATGACTCGGTACTCATGACGGTTTAAGACAAAGAAAAATATGAACGCAAAAACTCTCTCTTTCGGTCTCATTATCGCGCTCGTCACCGCCATGCTGGCGGCAGGCATGACGGTAGTTGGCACGCATCTGCTGCGCATGGATGAAGCCACTGGCAGTAGCTTCCTGTCGGGTATGTTCTCCAGCTCTGATAAAGGGTCCGTGGAGTTCGTGGAAATTAAAAACGTGGTGATCACCCTGAAAGGCAAAGGGCAATCCGAGCGCTATCTGCTGCTGGAGCTGAACCTGGCGACCAACGGCCCGGAAAATACCCGTAAAGCGCAGGACATGATCCCGGCGGTGCGAGGTGCGACGGTGAGCCTGCTCTCCGATCTGGACTATGACGAAGTGCGCGGCATGAGCGTTAACGTCCTGCACGACAAGCTGCAGGCCGCTTACGCGGCGCGCTTTAGCAGCCTGAAGATGGACGTGCCGTTTGACGACGTCATCATCAGCAAAATGGTCTTCCAGTGATAGATACGCCGCAATGGAAATGATGGACTTTATTGCGAGTGACACCCTGACGCCGGCAGACGAGGCGCGCTATGTCAGCGCGTATCTGCCGCTGGTGAATCGGGTGGTTAAACAGCTCTCATACCAGACCAGCAGCGTCATCGACCGCGAAGATATGGAGCAGATTGCCCTGATGGGTCTGCTCACCTCGCTGCGCCGCTACGGGCACCCGGACGAGCAGTTTGCCGCCTACGCCGTACAGCGTATTCGCGGCGCGGTGCTGGACGAACTGCGCCTGCTGGACTGGCGTCCTCGCCGCCTGCGGCAGAAGACCCACAAACTGAATGACGGTATCCGCGAAATTGCGCGCCAACTCGGGCGGACGCCCAGCTTCGAGGATATTAACCGCCACCTGTCGATCACGGCGGAAGAGTACCAGGAATATTTATTGCTGGATTGCGCCAAAACGATAGAGAGCCTGGATGAGCTGTTAGGGAATGACGTTCACGCCGGGGCGCTGGATAGCCGACCGCTGGAAGACGAAGTCGTCGTCAGCCGGACGCTACGCAGCGCGCTGGCAGCGCTTGATGAGCGTGAACAGCTGATCCTGACGCTTTATTACCAGCATGAAATGAGTCTGAAAGAGATTGCCCTCGTCCTTGATTTAACCGAGGCCAGGGTCTGCCAGCTCAATAAAAAAATCGCCCAAAAAATTCAGTCTTTTTTCCAGAAGTGAAAGGTTTATGCAGAAATTCTTCGGTATCGTAATCATCATGGGATGCGTGGTTGGCGGCTTTCTTATGTCCGGCGGTCACCTCGCGTCGTTCTGGCAACCGGGTGAAATTATCATCATTCTGGGCGCCGGTATGGGGGCTATGGTCCTCGCTAACCCTCGTGCCGTGCTGTCTGAAATGTACCGCCAGTTCCGCGGCATTATGCGCAAAAACGAATACACCAACGAGTATCAACGCCAGCTGCTGATGCTGCTGTACGAACTGCTGGAACTGGTGCAGGACGGCGGTCTGAAGGTGCTGGATGAGCACATTGAAGCGCCGGAAAACAGCCCGCTGTTCCAGAAATACCCGCTGATGCTGCGTGACAAAGCGCTGGTGACGTTTATCTCCGATAACTTCCGCCTGATGGCGATGGGTAAGATCAACGAACACGAGCTGGAAGGCATCCTCGAGCAGGAGCTGGTGGCGATGGAAGAGAACCTGCTGCAGCCGTCACGTTCGTTGCAGCGTACCGCAGAAGCGATGCCGGGCTTCGGGATCTGTGCGGCGGTACTGGGGATCATCATCACCATGCAGTCGATCGACGGCTCTATCGCGGTGATCGGCGTGAAGGTTGCCGCCGCGCTGGTCGGTACCTTCCTCGGCGTCTTCTTCTGTTACTGCTTAATGGATCCGGTGGCGAACGCCATGGAACAGCGCACCAAAAAACAGCTGGCGGTGCTGGAGTGCGTACGTACGGTGCTGGTCAACCACGTTGCCGGTAAGCCGACGCTGCTGGCGGTGGATGCGGGCCGTAAGATGCTGCCGATGGACACCAAGCCGACCTTCGCGACGCTCGACGGTTGGGTTAACCAGATGATTGGTGAAGCCTGATGCGCGGGCGCAACAAAGAACATACCACCATCATTAAACGCTCCTCGCGCAAAAGCCATGATGCCTTTCATGGCGGCGCGTGGAAGGTCGCGTTCGCCGACTTTACGCTGGCGATGATGGCGCTGTTTATGGTGCTGTGGATTATGGGCGCGGTGACGGAAGAGGAGCGTAAAGAGATCGTCTCGCTGCTCAACGGTGAGTCCATTTTTGAGGGCAACAATATCACGCCGGTGACGCAAAAAGAGGGTAACGGCGGACAGATCGCGCTGCTCGATAGCCGTCACGCGAAGCAAAAAGAGCTGCTCAAAGAGCAGGCGAAGAAAGACACCGAGTTGGCGAAGCAGCTTAAGGGCACTGAAAGCCTCGGTGACGTGAACGCGCGTTCCAAAAATGAGATTGAAGATCTCGCGCGCATCATTATGAAAATCACCTCGGCCTACGACGCGCAGGCCAACCTGAAAATGGAGATTGTGCCGCAGGGGCTGCGCATCCTGGTGACTGACGATCAGAAGCGTGAAATGTTCCAGCGCAGCAGCGCCATCCTGACGCCGTTCTTTAAACGCCTGCTGACCGAATTTGCCCCCGAGCTGAACAAGATAGACAACAAAATCATTATTACCGGGCATACCGACGCCACCCGTTTCCGCGACCAGGTGCTCTACAACAACTGGAACCTCTCCGGCGAACGAGCGATGCAGGCGCGATCGGTACTGACCCGCAGCGGCCTTGAACCCGGCAAAATTTTGCAGGTAAGCGGCATGGCCGACCAGATGCTGTTGGACCCGGAACATCCGCTCAGTTCGGCTAACCGCCGCATCGAAATCATGGTGCTGACGCACTCGGCCAGTGAATCGCTGTATCAATTCTTTGGCCAGCACGGCGAGAAGGTGATCAAGCCGTTAGCCGACAAGCTCACTCAAAACCCATAGCCTGATTAACGTTGTGAAGAGTTTTATTTTTACCATCCCTTTTGTACCTGTTCGGGCCGCCTTTGCCCGTCAGGTACTCTTTTTTTTCCTCTTTTTGATGCTGCTGATGTCCGCAGGGTTCGTCAGCGCAAAGCCGCAGCCGGTGAAAGCGCCAGCGGCCAAAAGCGACAGTGAAGCGCAAAAGCGCAAACAGAACCGCGCCCGCCTGATGGCGAAAGCGAAGAAACGCGCCGTTGTGGTTCCGCCCACGCCGGAGCAAAAACGCCGCGAACTGGCGAATCAGCAGGCCGAACGGGCGAAAAACCGTGAAATTCTGGCGATGCACACCCGCTGGCAGCCTGGAACGCTGGGCGGTTCAGAAGCGCTGTGGGATGAAGTCCAGGACGGGGCGGTCGCGGCGAAACGTCGGGCACCGAAGAACATCGCGAAGCTGCGTACGGTGATCCATCGGCTGGAAAGCCAACTCGGGAAGCCTTACCTGTGGGGCGGCAACAGCCCGACCGACGGCTTCGACTGTAGCGGACTGGTGTTCTACGCCTTCAATCATGTGCTGGACCGCAAGCTACCGCGCACCGCCAACGGCATGTATCGGGATAACGGCCTGAAGTCGATTCGCCAGAACAGCCTGAAGCAGGGCGACCTGGTCTTTTTCAACATTAACCAGCGTCCCGGCGCGGATCACGTTGGCGTATACCTGGGCGATGGGCGCTTTATTGAAGCCCCGCGTACCGGGTTAAAGATTCGTATCAGCCGGTTATCCGATGATTTCTGGCAATCACATTACCTTGGCGCACGCCGCGTCCTGTAGGCCGGCGTGACGCTGTTAAAACACCTTTAGTATTGAGAACGTGACCATGACCCGTATGAAATTCGCCATTGATGATGGCTCGACCAACGTAAAAATTAGCTGGATTGAGAACGGCACGCTGAAGACCGTGGTCTCGCCGAACTCCTTCCGTAAGGACTGGAAAAGCGCGGCGCTGCTGCGCGGACAGTCGGTGTACAACTACACCATCGGCACCACCAAATACACCTACGATGCGACCTCAGACAAAGCGTTATCCACCACGCACATCGACTATCAGTATGACGATCTCAACCTGCTGGCGGTGCATCACGCGCTGCTGCAGACCGGCATGACACCGTGCGATGTTGAAGTGATCGTGACGCTGCCAATCACCCAGTACTATAACCCGGACGACTGCCAGCGTAACGAAAGCCGTATCGAAGCGAAGCGCCGCAATCTGATGCGCGATATCTCCCTCAACAAGGGCGAGCTGTTCCGTATTGTGGACGTTCAGGTGATGCCGGAAAGCCTGCCGGCGGCGCTGTCTCATCTGCTGAACTCCAACGTCACCGAGTTCACCAAATCGCTGGTGGTCGACTGCGGCGGTACCACGCTGGACATGGGGGTGATTGTCGGCGAATTTGATGATGTCTCCGCGATTTATGGCAACAACGAAATCGGCGTGGCGATGGTCACTGACGCCACCCGTAAGCTGCTGGCGGCGGCTGACAGCGACTCCAGCTACCTGGTGGCGAACGAGCTTATCAAGCGCCGTCACGATATGGAGTTTGTTAAAAGCGTCATTAACGACGAATCGCGCATTGCGGAAATCCTTGAGCGTATTGAGATTAAAATTCAGGAACTCGGTGACCAGGTGGCCTACGAAGCGAAGAAATTCGCCAAAAACCCCAACCGCGTTTACCTGGTTGGCGGCGGCGCGCACCTGATTGAGAAAGCGGTACGTGAAACCTACGCCACGCTGGGCGACCGCGTGATCACCATCGATAACCCACAGAGCGCGCTGTCGCGCGAAATCTGCCTGTACCATGCGGACTCCAGCGTCGAAACCGTCGCCGCGCCGCATATGGCCGAGGTGGGTGACGATGAGTAACAGGCACATTCGCCGCGTTAATCTCTCGCTGCATTTGTCGCCGGAACACTCGCGCGCGGACCTGCGCGCGATGCTGCAACTTAAGAAGTGGCATCAGGAGCTGAGCCAGGCGGGCAGCAACTCTGGCGATGCCAATATGGAAATGCGCCGCTTCCACCGCAACGTTTACCTGGCCGGGCTGCAACTTCAGTTGCTGAACCCGCAGTTGTGTAGCCATGTTGCCGAGTCAATGGGCCGGGAAAAGCTGACGCTGGATGCGCTGTGCAGCGAGCTGTCCGCGGCCTCGCTGCTGCCCGTGTCGGCCAGCCCGACGGCGGCGCCTGCGGCCGAGCAAGTTGCGCCAAGCGCGGATTTTAGCAAGCAACAGTTGCGTCAGATGCGCGCGCTGATGTCCGAAGCGCTCCAGCGCCAACCCGCGCCCGCCGCGCCGGACGACGGTGCACGCGAGGAGCTGAGCCAGCTGCGTAGCGAAGTCGCCCAGTTGAAAACCTTGCTTAATCAGCAAAACCTGCTGCTGCAACAATTAAGGCTGTCTGGCCGCGCTGCTTCGCCTGCTGCCGAAGGCAGTAAAAACGGTGCGGCGGAAGAGGTCGACCTGAGCACCCTTGGCGCACCCGCGCAAAAAATGAAGCAGATCCGCCAGAAAGGCATTTTTTAAATGACGGGCGGTTTAAGTTGCCGCCGCTGCACGTCGCTTTTTCCGCACAATAATGAGAGATGAGGCTGGTATGGACAAAAGTGCGCATTATGTTGTTCGTTGCGTAGAGAACGCTAAATTCGATGTAGGTATCGACTTCGTTATTCAGCCTATCTTCGATTTATCCCGTTTTGCCTGTATTGGCGGTGAAGTGCTGGTGCGAGGCACCCATCGGCGTAACGTTGTCCCGCCGGTCGAGTTTATCCAGCACCTTGAAGAGAATGGCACCATCGTGGATATGGGCTACTACGTGATGGAAAAATCGCTGTCGTTTATTGCGCAAAAGCGGGCCGATGACCAGGAAGAATTCATGTACACGCTGAATATTTCCGCCGTGCAGCTGAACGATCCGGAGTTTGCCTACCATGCGCTGGGGATTGTGGAGACGCGGCATCTGCGGGCGGCGCAGTTGGTATTTGAAATTACCTCCGGACAGGTTGCGCTCACTGAAGTCGCTCGGCAGAACCTCCAGACGTTACAGGATGACGGCATCAATATCGCCTGGGATGGTATCGGCACGCTGGCGGCGCTACAGGAGCGGCTGGCCTACTGGATTCCGGATTACATCAAGCTCGATCGCAGCTGTCTCGCGTGCGGCCAGCAGAACGAAACCGAGCAGATCCTCCAGCTGATTGCCCAGCACGACATCGATGTCATCATTGAAGGTGTTGAAAACTATACGCAAACTTCCAACATGCTGAAACAGGGTGTGAAGTTCGGGCAGGGCTATCTGTTTTCCCGACCGATCAGCAAAGAGAGTTTCCAGCGTGAATACATGCAGCACCAACAGGCGCAAACGCGAGCGTCTTACGCGCATCGGTAAGTGCGCCCTGCCAGATGGAATGAATGAGCAATGTACAAAAAATACGCCAGTAAAGCCGATCGCAAAAACTATGCGCTGGTCGGTCTGGTTTTTTTAGGTTCGGTCGTGCTGGCGCTCTGGCTCACGTTTTACATCGCGCAGCGACAGCTGAATGTTCAGCTGGCTCATCAGGCGATACCCATTCGCAATGCGGTGGACAACCTGCTGGAAGAGACGCGGCGCGTCGCACGCGAAGCGCAGGGGTGGGTGGGCAAAACCTGTAACCGCCAGTTGGAAAGCCGCCTGAACGCGTTGCCGACGCGCGAAATGCGCATGCTGGTCATTAACCTGCTGGATGGCGATCGCATCACCTGCTCCTCACTGCTGGCTAACCAGGGCGCGCGGGTCGATCTGAGCGGCTTTAGCGCGCAGGGCGTGAAAATTGATGATTCCGTGGCGTCAGCGGGCATTCCGGTCTTTTCTCTCTACCAGCGCCTGGCCAATGGCGGCATCGTGGTGTCGGCTGACCTGCGCTACCTGTGGGGCATCATGGGCAACAGCAACCGCGATGAACGTTTCGCGCTGCTGGTGAATAACAAACTGCTGACACAGAACGGTATTCTGGTCGGTGAGCAGGCGAAACTTGGCGCGCAAGACTACCCGCAACGCCAGCCTGGTGGACTGTATACGCTGGCCTGGCGCTCGCCGGATACCGCTGATATCTGGCAGGAGATTCTGGGCTCCTGGCTGTATATCCTGGTTATCCTTGTCCCGCCGCTGCTGCTAACGACGCTGGCCTGGTCATTGCTGACGCGTCGTCGCTCGCTCTATCAACATCTGGTGAATGCGGTGCATCAGGACCGTATTACGCCCTACTATCAGCCGATTATTTGCGCCCATAGCAACCGGGTGATCGGCGCGGAAATCCTCGCCCGCTGGGAACATCCGGAGATTGGTTTCGTACCGCCGGATATTTTTATCCCGGTGGCGGAGAAAACGAACACGATCGGCCTGATGACGGAGAACCTGCTCAAACGCGTGCTTGCCGACTGCCAGCGGCCGGACTGTGTGCTACCGGACGGCTTTACCTTCAACGTCAACATCAGCCACGCGCACCTGGTTGCGGAAGATTTCAACGCCTTTACCAGCGAATTCGCCGCTCGGTTTAAACGGCTGCGTCAGCGCCTGACCTTCGAATTTACCGAGAACGAACAGATCAACTTCAATGATGATATTCTCAATAAAATCAAGGTGGTTCGTGATAGCGGCATTGCTATTTCGTTGGATGATTTTGGCACCGGCTTCTCCAACCTGTCGTGGATAGCCAGCCTGAGCCCGGACAGCATTAAGATTGATCGTATGTTCATCAACCAGATTTCTCCTGATGCCTCTACGCCGCTCATTAACTGTGTCATCGATATGGCGAGGCAGATGGGCATTCAGACGGTTGCCGAGGGGGTAGAACACGACTATCAGGTGGCCTGGCTACAGGAAAATGAGATCGACTTTTTCCAGGGATACTTTTATTCAAAACCTCTCACTTTCGCCGCATTTATCGACTATTTTCGTCACGATGTCATGACGCAGCACCTGAAAATGCCGCCGCTGCCGAAAGACACTTCTTTACAGCACTAGTCCAGGCGTCCCGCTAAGATAAACCGCGTATTCTTACGAGGTGATCATGAGCGAATTTTTCCAACGCCGCCGCGTGTACCGCTGGCTACGCGAGATAGTCGTCCTGCTGGTGCTGGCCGCGGTACTGATGTGGGGCGTTGACCGCTTTCGCAGCCCGACGCTTCCGGACTCCTTTTCCGGCATGGCCGTACAGACCCGGGATGGACAAAACATCGACCTGGCCGCGCTGAGCGATACGCGGCCACTGCTGATTTACGTCTGGGCGACCTGGTGCAGCGTGTGCCGTTACACCACGCCATCGGTAGAGAAACTGGCGGCGCAGGGGGAAAACGTGGTGAGCATCGCGCTGCGTTCCGGCGATGATACCCGGCTGGCGCAGTGGATGCAGAAAAAGCAGCTCACCATGCCGGTGGTCAACGACGCGCGCGGCGAGCTGGCGCAGCGCTGGCAGGTGAGCGTCACGCCGACGATCATTATCGTCTCTCAAGGGCAGCCGGTCTCGGTCACCACCGGCTGGACCAGCTACTGGGGCATGAAAGCGCGCCTGTGGGCAAGCCGATAAACGAGTCCGGGTATTATTGCTTTATTGATAATAGTCTATTGCGATTTATACCATTTATGTAATGAGTCTGCGGTCGTATCCTTCTTCGCATCACGTTACCGAGCGTAACGCCTTAAACCGAACAGGATACGACCATGAAAAACCTTACCGCGATTTTTGCTGCTTCCCTTCTCTCTGTTGCTGCCTTTAGCGCCACGGCGCAAAGCGTGACGGCGACCGGCTCGACGCTGGACACCGCCGAAGCGGCGATTGCCCAGAAGGCCAAAGAGATGAACGCCTCTGACTACAAAATCACCAGCGCACGCATGGGCAACACCGTGACCATGAGCGCCGAACTGTACAAATAAGAGGGGGAAACAGCATGTTATTCGATCAATACACTCTGAACGGGCTGTCGCTGACCAACCGTATCGTGATGCCGCCGATGACCCGCTCTCGCGCCGGTGCCGGTGACGTCGCCACCGATATGATGGCGGATTACTATGCGCAGCGCGCCAGCGCGGGGCTGATTGTGAGCGAAGGTACTCAGATCAGCCAGCAGGGCCAGGGCTACGCCTGGACGCCAGGTATGTACACGGAAGCGCAGATTGCAGGCTGGAAAAAAGTGACCACCGCGGTGCATCAGGCGGGCGGTAAAATCTTCGCCCAGCTCTGGCACGTGGGCCGGGTTTCCCACACGGTATTGCAGCCGAACGGCGCGCAGCCGGTCTCCTCTTCCGCCATTCAGGCCGAAGGCGTGAAGGTGTTTGTGGACGTCGAAGGCCGCGGCCCGGAGAGCGGCGTTGGCGCGATGGTGCAGCATGATATGCCGCGCGCGCTGCGCACCGATGAGATCCCGGCTATCGTTAACGACTATGCCCAGGCCGCGCGCAACGCCATTGCCGCCGGTTTCGACGGCATTGAGCTGCACGGCGCCAACGGCTATCTGATCAACCAGTTTATTGATTCACAGGCCAACCTGCGCGACGACGAATACGGCGGATCGCTGCAAAATCGCCTGCGCTTTATGAAAGAGGTGGTGACTGCGGTGTCTGAAGCGATTGGGAAAGAGCGTGTCGGGATTCGCCTGGCGCCGCTGACCACGCTGATGGGGTCGCGCGATGACACGCCGGAAGCCACCTATCTGGCGGCGGCCAGCGTGCTGAATGAACTGGGTATCGCCTATATTCATATCGCCGAAGCCGACTGGGAAGACGCGCCGGTGATGCCCGCAGCCTTTAAAGAGGCGCTGCGTATTATCTTCCACGGCACGCTGATTTACTCCGGTAAATACACCAAAGCGCGTGCGGAAGAGGCGCTGACTAAAGGCTGGGCGGATTTGATTGGTTTTGGCCGTCCGTTTATCGCTAACCCGGATCTGCCTTATCGTCTGGAACATGATTTGCCGCTGAATGCGCCGGTGAAAGAGCAGTTCTTTGGCGGCGGTAAGGCGGGGTATGTGGATTATCCGACGGCGGGGTGACCCGAACGGCTTCAGGTATCAGTAGGTCACGTTGATCGTGACCGTGTCGTTATACGTCGCCGGGCGGTAATTCGCGCTGGGAACGACGACATAGACGTACCGGTCGACCGCCTGGCCGGTACCGGTGCCCGCCACCGTATTGGGGGCTAAACTCCCCCACGGCGTGCCGCTCACTCCCACGGTTGAATTTAGCTGGTAGGGCACCTGATCGGGGCTGGTGGCGCTTTTCATCACGCCGCTGCCGGCGCTGTTGCCGTTGGACGGCGAAAGCCCTACGGTGTACGGCGTGGTGTTGGTGCAGGTCATCGTAAAGAAGTTATTGCCGGTGATATTGGTTCGCGTGTGGGGTACCGAATCGAGCGTAATATTATTGGTGGCGTTGATTTTGCACTGTTTATTCACGCTGGCCGTGACGTTGAATGCCATGTTGCCGACCACCGTTGTGCCACAGGAAGAGTCCGTAACGAGCGGATCGGATTTCGCCGTAATGGTGGTGTTCGTCGTGGTGAAGGCATCCAGATAGCTGCCGGGGGCCGTGGTCGCCTGCCCTGCGGGAACAGCGGCGTAGAACGGAATCGTATGTGCCACGCCGAGATCAAGCAACCCCAACGAGTACTTCAGCACCGAATTGCTCGAGACGCCCTGATTGCCCCATACGTTTGTCCGTCCAGCGTCCGTATACAGCTGGTAGCTGAGCTGGTTGCTTCCTGAGGCCATTTTACGGGCATCGACGGGGGCCCCCGAACTGGTGGGATAAAGGTTAAAGCAGACGGTGGCGGCGTTGAGTACTTCCGTCAGGCCCTTGGTACAGGTAAAGCGCAGCGTGCCGCTGGTGGTGCTGGCGCTGGCAAAGGGGTCGACCGTACCGAACGCCACGGTGGTGACCGTCGCCGTGCAGCTCAGCGCATGGCTTTTCATCGGGAAAAGACACAGCCCGGCAAGCAGTATCATCACTTTTAACCACATGGTTTCGCTCCTTATCGGCAGGTGATGGGCCCGATTTGCGGGATATCCCGCGCCGCTTGCGGGTAATCGAATTGGGCCTCGCATGCGCCTGCGTGGGTAGAAACGCGCAGCGTATTGTGTTCTTCAAGCGTCTCGAAATAGACCATGCCATCAAAGCCCACTATCGCGTTCTGCCTGCGGTTGCCGTTCAGCACCGCCGATGACCCCTCCGGGATCACGCTTCCCTGGCTGTCTTTCAGCACGATAAGCGCCGAGCGAACGGGTTTAACGGTAAAGTTCACCAGCGTGCCGGAACGATCGGCGGGGATCGCCACGGCGTTGACCGGATCGACCCGCATGTTGGCGGGCAGATCCAGCGGATTAATGCTGATCTCATTTTTCTGATAGCTATTGAGGTTGGTCACCAGCAGCCTGCCGTGGCTGTCGCTGGTACCGATAGGGTTGTTTTGCAGAATAATCGGCACATCCGGGATGCCGTCGGTGGAGACCACCGCGAAGCCATTGTTGATGGTCTGTGCGGCAAACAACCCGCCGCCCATCAGCACGAGCGAGCCGTCGGCACCGGCATACGCGGATTGCTGACCGGACAACCGACTATAGCCGCCATAAACGTTGCCATAACGCCCCAGATAGCCCAGCTCGCCCTGCGCATTTTGCTGGGAATCCAGCCGGTTAAGTGCCAGGTTCCAGCCCCAGCCGCCATCCGATGGCTGGGTCTGGCTGGCGTTGAGCGTATAGCTCATCTGGTCGTTGCTGCGCTGAACGGTGCTGCTGGCGCTGATGTTGTTTTCAAACGACACGCTGAGCATCAGATACAGGCTGCGATCGCGGCTGTTATCAATATTCTGGTTGAGCCCGGCGTTAATATAAACCCGTTCCGTCAATGACTTATACCAGTTGGCATTGGTGTAGCGCTGGGTTGATTCGCCGGGTGAGCGGAACTGCAAATAGCCGAGACTAAAGTTACCCAGCATATCGGTGTTATAGCCCACCACGGTGCTCTGGTTCAGCGAAGGCGGCGCTTCGCCGTAGCGGGTGGCGACGTCGTGATAGTCATTTACCGTCGCGATGGTGGCGGTGCTGAAGCTGAAACGTTCGTTGTTCCAGCGATAGCCGATGCTGTAGAGAAACCCCTGCTTTCCTGCGTCGGCGCTGACCGCCAGCGCGGTGGAAAGCGTGCCGCCGCGGTCACCGGGGATCCAGTCGCTGCTGAAGCCGACGTTGACCAGGCTTTCCGTGGCTTCGCCATGCGCGCCAGCGGTAAAGCTATTGCTAAAGCCGCGCCGCCAGGTGCCGCTAAACGCCGGGGTGCTGGCGTAGTCAAACGAGGTATAGCCGTAATTGTTGCGTACCACGCCCACTTCCGCCGACCATTCGGTCAACCCGCTACGCAAAAGCGATTGATCGTTGTAGAACGAGAAGCTCTGCACCGTGGTTTTGCCCAGCGCGTCGGTCATCGTGACCTGCGCGTTGCCCGCGCCGTTGATGGTCGGCAGGGTGTTGATCTCAAAGTTGCCCGACGGCACCTCCCCGTTGTAGTACTTCACGCCGTTCATATACAGCTCAACGCTGGAGGGCAGCGTCGCGGAGCCAAAAAAAGACGGCAGCGGCGTGGTTGGCGTGTAGGGCTGGAGGTTGTAATCGGTGCCAATCTGGAGCCCGGCGATGCGGGTTGGGCGCGACCAGTTCAGCGAGCTGGTCAGCGTATCGCCAACGGTTACTGCCAGCACGTTTTCCGGAAACGATGAACGCCAGCTGGTATCCAGTCGGGTGATTCCATTATTCAGGCTATAGCCGCTGTTATCGCTGATATAGCGCGCAATTTGCGTGGAGCTGAGTACGCCCAGCGCGCTGAAGGCACGCAATTCGGTATAGGCGCTGGCGTTGTTGTTTGACTCCTGTGAGGCATAAAGATCGTAGTTCAGCAGCAGCCCGCGCGCGGTGCTCGCTGTTGGGTTGGTGGCGCTTTGCTGGTTAAGCTGGGTGGTGCCCCTATCCAGCAGCGCGAGCGGTGCCGTCAGCGTCAGGCTTTGCAGCGCGGCATTGTAGTGAACCTCCAGCTGTGGGATATCGCTCAGGCTGACCGGATCCGGCGTTTGCGGCGGCAGGCGAATGCCGATTCTGCGCAGGCTATCGGCGCTGGCATAGAGCTTATTGTGGTCATAGCCAAAGCGTGCCAGGCCAATCGGATTCTGGTTCAGGGTGACATCCAGATACAGTTCGATCCCGGCCAGCGGCTTATCATCAGCAATGACGTCATCTTGCGGGGCATTGGGGTCTTTCATTTCCGCAGAGGCACCCCTTGCTATAAATAACACATTGAAAAATATCAAAATTAATACACGGAGTGGCACGCTATAGCGTTTGTACCGTTTTTTTGCCATTGACCATGACTTCTAGCTTTTCTCCCTGACTCGCCCCCGCAGGCAGCGGCCAGCGCATGGTGGCCCCGGGTAAGACATAGCCTAAGAGCCCAGGGGTAATATTTTTGCGGCTGCCGGTTGCCGTAATCAGGCTCACTTCCGACAGCTGGGCGTGGCCGTCTCCCTGGTTATTCACCTCCAGCCACGTCCGGCCATCGCTATGCTGGATTTGCCATTGCAGCCTGGCGTAGGTTTCATCGACGCCAGGCGGCTGGATAAAGACCGGCACGGAGTAGTGGAGCACAAACTGCAGGTTATTTTTTTTCGCCGTCGTCTGCGGCAACTCGTTGATCGACAGCCGATACGCATCTTCCGTCTTCGCGGGCGTGCCGGTGCGAATCACGCGTATTAGCTGCTTGCCGCCGGGCGGAATGGTGAGCATTGGCGGGCTGATCACCAGCCCCTGCGAGGCGGCAAGCTGATCGCTGTAGCCGCTCTGGCTCCAGCGGAACACGCGAACCTGGGCATTAATTGGGCTATCGCCCGAGTTGCTTAGCCAGATGCCTTCCGCACGCTGGCTCTGCTCGAGCGTCAGGGTAATCGGCGTAACCTGCAATCCGCTGGCTGCGGCGTAACCGCTGAAAAAAAGACAGGCGAGGGCGCATTGTTTCCAGTTCATACGTCATCCTTGAATTAATAGGTGACGGTCACGGTGACCGTGTCGCTATAAACATCCGGCGTAAAGTTAGCATTAGAGACGATCGCGTAAACCGTGAACGGCTGAGCGGCACCGTTTCCCGATCCCGATACCACGTTGCTGGTCCCGCCGCTGGTGACGTTGCCCCAGATGGCACCCGCAGTATCTTTCGCCAGCTGATACGGCACTTTGTCGGTATTACCGCTAGCGGTACCGGACATCTGCCCCGAGCCGAGCGTGTTGCTGTTCGACGGCGCAAGGCCGACGGTATACGGCGTTAATTGCGAGCAGTTAACGGAAATCGTGGTATTCCTCGTCACGCTGGGCGAACTGGCCGCCACCGATCCAAAGTTAATGGGCGAACCGGAGGTCACGCTGCACGATTTAGTAATCGTAATCTGTACCTGAAAAGTACTACTGGCGGTATCCGCATGCGCGCCAGAAATAAATGCCGATACCAGACTGAATAAAATGAACTTAATTGGCGTGTTCATAGTATTGATCTCTATGCAGGTATTATTTTTCCCTGGTAAAACAATAACGTATGAATATTTAATCCCTGATATAACTGTAGGATAGGCAGCAAAATTCTGCCAATTTGCCTTAAGACTATTTTATTAAAAATAGATCTCGCATCACCTTATTCGGCGAAAAATAGGAATGTAATATATATGATATATTTAAAAGTTAAGTGATTATTGGAAATGGAATAAAAGATATTAACGCAGAAGATAAGATGACTTTTATTTATTGAAAATGAAATTATGTTTAGTATTAATTAAATATAATGCTGAATTCAACCCGCAATTTTTCGGATCTTTCCCCAAAAAATA
Source organism: Kluyvera sp. (assembly GCF_965301105.1). Lineage (NCBI taxonomy): Bacteria > Pseudomonadati > Pseudomonadota > Gammaproteobacteria > Enterobacterales > Enterobacteriaceae > Kluyvera > Kluyvera sp. The sequence continues at coordinate 1,845 of NZ_CBDKZX010000017.1, read as the reverse complement.
GTAGGGCTCGTGTGCCGCTCTATTGCCGGGTGGCGCGTTGCTTACCCGGCCTACAGCGGGCACCGTGCTCGTAGGCCCGATAAGCGTAGCGCCATCGGGCAATGCCCGTCATGAGCACGGTGCGGATATTCCTGCGAGCCTTAATGCACCGCCGATACCGCTGCTTCAATTCCTTTCAGCTTCAGATGCGCCTCCTTCAACTCCGCTAGCAGCTTCTGCTCCTGTTCGCCATAGGCCATCAGGACGATGCAGCCTTCCATCACCTTTACGCTAACCTGTTTCCCGGTTTCGAACCCGGCCTCGCGCAGCCATTTCCCGGAAAGGGTGAGGCTTGGGGTATTTTTGTTTGCACCCTGCGGGCGATATCCCACAATTAACGTGCGCGCGGTTTTTGCTGCGGGTAAGTCTGGGGTAGAATGCGGATCAGCCATAATCAACTCCTTGATAGTTGGTGAGGTTAGCTCTCGCCGAGTACTGCGAATACTGGGCGGGGGCGTTTAAATATCAGGTCACTCATTTTAAAGGTACGTACCTGATTGGTGATAGATTGCTCTTGTAGGTACGTACATGTCAACGACGAAACGAGACCCAAACCCATCAAAGTCCGGAAAAGCACCTACTTTTCAGATCCGTATTACGCCGGAGTTGAAGGCGCAGTTTGAGGCTGCGGCGAAGGCAGAGGGGATGAGTTTGGGGAATTGGCTCAAAACCTTAGGGAGAAAGGAATTGCAGACGTTAGGTATTGAGCCAGATTCTTAATCTATCTAGTCGGTACTATTTTTCGACGTGTTCAAAGCAATTATTACATAAACTTTGCTTTGTAAACGCTAAATGGTTAGTGTCGACTGGTTTCTTACAATGTGGACAATTGAAGGCTTCTCCAATATCCATTAAGAAACGTTGGAAAAATGCTTCTTCCAAGGATATTCGTCTGATTTCTCTTAATTCTCGGAGGTTTAGATCGTTCAATACAGTCGAGTCGAGTTTACTTTTGGTAATGTTTAGCGAATTATAACATCCGTAATCGACAGAATAGACATTATATACAACACCTGAGTGGTCTTGGTGAGAATAACCACTTTTTCTTAAATGTATGACCCTAAAGTCTATTAAATTCTGAATATGCTTATTGTTAGAATGTTTTTCAGGAATAAGGAAATGCATTGATTTTTTCTTTTCAATAACTTCTTGTACAATTTCGGTCAGAAGTTGACGTTCTATTTGATGTTTATCAACTTGTTCTTTCTTATCTTTTTCATACCATTCTGCATTAGCTGAGCGAATGTTCTTAACACTGATTCTTTGCGCAGTAGAACTTGACGATAAGATGAATTTATCGTAGCTGTTTAAGAATAAATTCATAAAATCACGTGGGATTCCTGCGCATGCAACGAGGACCTCATTTAATGCAACATTAGCAAATAATAAATTTATTAATTTATCTTTAGAGGTTTTGTTCTTACGTAACAGAGTAAGTATTAATGATTGATTTATTGATGTCAGATGTTTGTATAATAAATCATTGAAAAAATCTCGGGTCTGGTTTTTATTTACTTCAAAAACGTATCTCATGTCTAAAGGGTAGCTGAAAATATCGCCACCATCTTCTAACCCAAAGAATTTCTGCTCAGTTTTATAACCAAGGTTTGTTCTGTTTGGTATCGCTGCAATCTTAGTAAATACGTTTATAGCAGAGAATGTTTTTTTTATTATCTCAGCTAATAATGGTTGTATGCCAATATTAATTTCTGACCATTCATCAAGTAGAAGCATGATACCTTTTAATTCTAATTTATTCGTAAGAGTCTCTATACAATTTGTAATATGTAAAATAGATATGTGACC
>NZ_CBDKZX010000016.1:60467-64847 GCF_965301105.1 Kluyvera sp. | reverse complement strand
CATGATGATTAAACAGGTTCTTCAGTATGAATTTATCCCGTCAGGAACAACGTACCTTACACGTTCTCGCCAAAGGTGGTCGTATCGCGCACGTCCGCGATGCATCAGGCCGCGTCACATCCGTTGAATGCTACAGCCGTGAAGGGCTGCTGCTGGCTGACTGTACGCTCGCCGTCTTCAAAAAACTCAAAACCAAAAAGCTGATCAAGTCCGTCAACGGTCAGCCCTACCGCATTAATACCACCGGGCTGAACAATGTTCGCGCACAGCCCGATAATCGTTAAGGAGAGCGTTATGGATATCAGCACTCTTATTTTTTCATCCGGTCGCCCGCAACTGTCAGCCGATGAACACAAAATCCCCTGGGACGATCCAGCCTTCAGCCAACGTATGCTGGAAAACCATTTGTCGCAGGATCACGACTGGGCCAGCCGTAGACAAAACGTGATTGAACAGCAGGTCGCGTGGATTGCCCGCCAGATACCGGCGGGGGCACGCATTCTGGATCTCGGCTGCGGCCCCGGCTTTTATACCCGTCGGTTAGCAGAGCGCGGATTCCGCTGTACGGGGGTGGATTTCTCCCCCGCATCTATTGAGTGGGCCCGCCAACAGGCACAAAACGCAGGTCTGAAAATTGACTACGTTCATCAGGATATCCGTACTTACAATCCAGAACTCCCCTTCGATTTCATCATGATGACGTTCGGAGAGCTGAATGTTTTCAGTGCAACAGATGCTCAGACTCTTATCAGCCGCTGCGCGCGTTGGCTGGTACCTGGTGGCAGGCTGCTCGCTGAAGTTCATACTTTTGATGAAGTTAAACGTCAGGGCACAGCGCCGGCAAGCTGGCAACGCTGCCCGCACGGGCTGTTCCTTGAGGTCCCCCATCTTCTGTTAACGGAAAACGCCTGGGATGAAGAGGCAAAAACCAGCTCAACGCAGTTCTGGGCAATAGACGAAAGCGGATGCACTACGCGCTTCGGGAGCGTGATGACGGCCTGGCTGGATGACGAATATCCCCGCCTTTTCAGCAACGCGGGCCTTACAGTCGTGCAACGCCCGGACAATACCGAATGGCCGGTCAGCGAGACTTTTGAGGGCAAACTCTTTGCTCTGCTGACTGAAAAATCAAAATCCCCGGAAGGGAGCCACCTGAACATGCAATTCAAAAAAGGAATTAATTAATGGATATCCCACGCATTTTTACCATTAGTGAAAGTGAACACCGCATTCATAACCCGTTCACACCAGCAAAATACGCCACGCTGGGCCATGTACTGCGCATGAAGCCGGGAACCAGAATTCTCGATTTGGGCAGCGGCTCGGGCGAGATGCTCTGCACCTGGGCTCGCGATCACGGCATTACCGGTACGGGCATCGACATGAGTCCGCTCTTCACCTCGCAGGCAAAGCAACGGGGAGAAGAGCTCGGTGTCAGCGATCGCGTGCACTTTATTCATAATGATGCGGCAGGTTACGTCGCCGACGAAAAATATGACGTAGCGGCCTGCATCGGTGCAACCTGGATTGCAGGGGGTTTTGCCGGAACGATCGCGCTGCTGGCAAAAAGCCTTAAGCCCGGCGGAATCATCCTTATCGGTGAACCCTACTGGCGTCAGGTGCCCGCCAGCGAAGAGGTTGCCCAGGCCTGCGGCGTCTCGTCCGTGGCCGACTTTCTCACCCTCCCCGCGCTTGTCGACGCTTTCGGCGAACAAGACTATGACGTGGTGGAAATGGTGCTGGCAGACCAGGAAGGCTGGGACAGATACGAAGCCGCAAAATGGATGACCATGCGTCGCTGGCTGGAAGAAAACCCTGATGATGACTTTGCCTCTGAAGTCAGGAAAGAACTGACGATAGCGCCCAAACGCCATGTCACGTTCACGCGGGAATACTTTGGCTGGGGTGTATTCGCGTTAATGGCGCGATAGCTTGACGCAGGCGGCACAGCCAGAAAACTGTGCCGCCGTTCAGTCAGAAAGTGCGTGGAACGACAACGGGCGTGCTTACATCGGTGTCCGCATTATTGCTGGATCATCGATTATCAAATTCCAAATACCTGCAATACAAATGCAAATATCATATTTGCGCCCTGTTCATCGCCTCTGTAATTTGTGTTTGATATAAACGCAATAATTTCAGGGTGCTATTGTTTCATATGATAAGACTTGAAAACATAAACAAAACGTACCCTGGTAGTACGCATGCCGCGATCGGAAAATTAAATATCGTTATCAATGAAGGTGAATTTTGCACATTCGTTGGCCCTAGCGGCTGTGGGAAAACCACTATATTACGTATGATTAATCAACTGGATATCCCGGATGCCGGTTCGGTATATGTTCAGGATATTAAAATAGCCGATGCCGATATTATTCAGGTACGGCGAAAAATTGGTTTTGTCATGCAAAGTGCAGCCTTATTCCCGCACCGGACCGTTTCTCAGAATATCGCCACGGTTCCGCGTCTGCTTGGCTGGAAAAAAAAGCATATTCAGGCACGTATTGATGAACTGGTTGAGCTCATGTCCCTCGACCCGAGCCTGCTTACGCGCTACCCCCACCAGCTTTCAGGCGGGCAGCAAGGGCGGGTGGCGATTGCCCGCGCGCTGGCGGCCGATCCCCCGATTCTGTTAATGGATGAACCCTTTGCGGCCATCGACCCGGTGGTACGGGAAAAGCTCCAGGACGAGCTGTTGCAACTCCAGCAGCGCCTGCACAAAACTATCGTGCTCGTCACCCATGACATCAATGAAGCCATTCGCCTGGGCGATAAAATGGCCATCTTTCAGGAAGGCGGAGTCCTGGCTCAGTTTGATACGCCCGATAGTATCCTCGCCCAGCCGGCCAGCGAGTTCGTGGCGCGATTCATCGGGCCTGAGCCCAACTTAAAACGCCTTGCCAGACTTCAGGTTGGGCAGCTTCCGCGTCACGATGTTCCCCTGGTGGACGAGGAATTAACCCCCATTTCCAGCCAGCATCCGCTGGTTGCCAGCCCGCTGCGGCTGGTGCTCGATAAACAGCTGCGCCCGCTGTACTGGCTTGACCCTGAGCGGCGCACCACCCTGCCCGTATCACTGACCCTGAAGGCGCTTCACTCCCTGCGTTTCGCCTACAGCGCACTGCTGGATGCGCCGGGGGGAGTGCTGGTGCACGTCAACGGAGACGGTCAGTATCAGGGCAGTATTTCCCACGGGCTGCTGCAGCGCGTACTGGACGGGCATGTGGATGTTCGCCGTTATGATTGACTGGCAATGGATTGCGGACAATCAGGGCCCGATTGCCGCCCTGTTCTGGCAGCACACGCAGCTGGTGGCGGTATCGCTCTTTTTCGGTACGGCACTCACCGGGGTATTGATTGGCCTGACCCTGCGCTGGCCCGCATCGGCGCCGGTACTGCTCGGTCTGTGCGGGGTGCTGTTTACCATCCCCTCGCTGGCGCTGTTTATTCTGTTGATCCCGTTTACCGGCCTGTCGCTCACCACGTCAGTGATTGGCTTAACGCTCTATTCACTGCTGATCCTGCTACGCAACGTGGTCGCCGGGATAGAAAAGCTGCCGTCCGACGTGCTCGAATCCGCCCGCGCGCTAGGCTACACGCGCTGGTACCGGTTTGTTGACGTTGAGCTGCACCTGATTCTCCCGTCTTTGTTTGCCGGGCTGCGTATTGCCTCAGTCACACTCGTGGGGCTGGTCACGGTTACGGCGCTGATTGGTCAGGGCGGTCTTGGCCAACTGCTGCTGTCGGGCTTTAACCAGGATTTCCTGACGCCGATTGTGGTGAGTGTGGTGCTAAGCCTGGTGCTGTCGTTTATTTTTGACTCTCTGATAGCGCGTCTGGGCTATTGGGTTACGCCGTGGGCACGCTAATGGACATCTTAACCGCAACCTGGCACTGGTTAATTCAGCCGGACCACTGGCTTAGCGATACGGGGATCCTGCTGCGCTTACGCGAGCATCTCTGGTATGTGCTGGTGAGCATGATCATCGCCTCGGCCATTGCGTTACCTCTGGGGGTGGCGCTGGGCTACTGGCGCAAAGGAGCTTTCCTGGTCATCAATATGTTCAACATTGGCCGGGCGATCCCGTCTCTTGGCCTGATTTTATTGTGCATTATTCTTTTTGGTTTCAATGATGTGCCAGTGTTTCTTGCGCTGGTCGCGTTGTCTGTCCCGCCGATCCTGACCAACACCTGGGTCGGGATTTACCACGCCGACCGCACCCTTTGCGACGCCGCCACCGCGCTTGGCATGACGCCCGTGCAAAGCCTGTGGCAGTTGCGCATCCCGCTGGCGATGCCGTTGATCTTTGCCGGAATTCGCACCGCGATGTTGCAGCTTATCGCCACGGCGGTGGTCGCCGCCTATGCCGGGCTGGGGGG
>NZ_CBDKZX010000016.1:0-60457 GCF_965301105.1 Kluyvera sp. | reverse complement strand
TCCCCCTGGGGGGGGGGCGCGGCTTTCGCCGGGTGGGGTGGCCGCGGCCGCTTCCTGATTGATGGTCTTGGGCAGCGCGATATACCGCAGGTTATTGCCGGCTCCCTTGTGGTGACGCTGCTGGCACTGGCCTGCGAGGGGATATTTTCACTTATCAACAACGTGTTATTTCAGTCAAAGCTCGCATCTGCAATAACGGAATCATGATAAAAACCACCTGCAAAAAAGAGGCTCTATGAAGCAATCATTATGGCAAGCGTTTAACCGCCGTGGATTTAAATTATCCCTTCTGGCGGCAGGATTATTCAGCTTAAGTTTTACCTCCCTGGCGGAAACCGTCACCATTGGCGGGGCGAACTTTACCGAAAGCTCCATTCTTGCCAATATTTACGCCAGCGCATTAAAGAAAAATAATATTGATGTGAAAACGCGGCTTAATCTGGGTAACCGAGAAATTATTATTCCGGCCCTGAAAAGCGGTGAAATAGATATTGTCCCGGAATATCTCGGCGCACTGTTGAATTACTATGACACCAAAACCCTGGCGACCACCCAGAGTGACGTCAGCGCCGGGCTGGCAAAAGTGCTGCCGGCAGAATTCACGCTGCTCACCCCCTCTTCCGCAAGCTCCGTCACGGCCTGGGCTGTCCGCGCCGAAACGGCCAAAAAATACGGCTTAACCAAACTCTCCGATCTGACGCCTGTTGCACACGAGCTGGTGATCGGCGGCCCGCCGGAGTTTCCGGTTCGCGCCCTCGGTTTGCCGGGTCTGAAGCGCGTCTACGGCCTGGAGTTTAAAGAGGTGAAATCCCTCGACATGGGCGGGCCGCTGTCCCGTCTGGCGCTGAACTCCGGCAAAATTGACGTGGCAACGGTGGTATCCACCCAAGGCTCGCTCGCCAAAGAGGACTGGGTGGTGCTGGAAGATGATAAACACGAACAGCCAAGCCAAAACGTTGTCCCGCTGGTTCGCAAAGCGGCGCTGACGCCAAAAATCGACGACATCCTCAATCAGGTGTCTCACAAGCTGGATAACACCGCTCTTGTCGAGCTGAACAAGCAGGTCGACCTCCAGCACAAGGATCCTGCTGCCGTGGCAGAACAATGGGTCAATACCAACCTTTAACGCATTTAATTATCCAATGGCCAGGGATCGGCCACAACCTGACACGGGCCCCACAATGTCGCACAACACCATGATCCTGAACCTGTTCTTTTTCAATCCACAGGGTGATTACCGGTTCTCATGGCGTCACCCGGACGCCCCCGAGCACGAGATTTTCACCCTCAACTACTACACCGCCCTTGCCCGCAAGGCCGAAGCCGCCACGCTTGATGCCCTGTTCATTGCCGACCATACCGGGATCTGGGACAGCGGCCTTGCCCATTACGCCAATGCCCGCCTTGAACCGCTGACGCTACTCTCGGCGCTGGCCGCCGTGACGGACAATATTGGCCTGATGGCAACCGCTTCAACGTCTTACACCGAACCCTATAACCTGGCGCGCTACTTCGCCTCGCTCGATTTCCTGAGTAATGGGCGCGCAAGCTGGAATATCGTGACCTCCTGGCTGGAAGAGGAAGCCGCCAACTTCGGTCTGGATCAGATCCCGCAGCACGGTAATCGTTACCAGCGCGCCGGGGAGTTTATCGATGTGGTCACCCATCTGTGGGACTCATGGGAAGATGGCGCGCTCCTGTTTGATAAGCCGCGCGGTCTGTTTGCCGATGCCGACAAAGTGCATCATCTTAATCATCACGGCGATTTCTTTAAGGTGCGTGGCCCGCTTAACGTGCCACGTCCGCCGCAGGGGCATCCTGTTCTTGTGCAGGCAGGCTCTTCCGAAGCCGGTAAGCAACTCGCCGCCAGCAAGGCGGATATGCACTTTGTGTTTATCAAGTCCATCGAGCAGGGAAAAGCCTACCGCGAAGAGATGAATCAGCGCCTGAAAGCGCTCGGACGTTCGCCTGAAGCCTTTAAAATCATCGCCGGGGTGTTGCCGGTGGTGGTGAATTCCGAAGCCGAAAAAGCCGAGCGCCAGCAGCTTAACGCGCAGCTGATGAGCGATCGGATGGCTATCGATCTGCTGTCGGCTTATCTAAAGCTGGATCTGAGCCCTTATCCCTACGATAAACCGCTGCCGCCGCTGCCAGACGAAGCTAACTTCGACGGTATTCGCACCGTACTGCAACTCATCCGGGACTACGACCCCGCACTGACCATTCTGGAGCTGGGTCGTCTGTTGCTGCAAAGCTCCGACAGCTGGCTGGTTATTGGCAGTGCGCAGGACGTTGCCGACACGCTGGCGGAAATCTATCTTTCCGGGGCAGCAGACGGCTTTAACCTGATGTTCCCGCTACTGCCGGGGGATTTTGATCGCTTCGCGGAACAGGTTGTCCCTATTCTCAAAGCCAAAGGGGTGATGAAAGCCGAATATGCGCCGGGCACCCTGCGGGAAAAGCTGGGCCTTCCGCTGGCCAGAAACCACTTTGCCTGAAGAGCTACAGCCGGGTAACACCGGCTGTTTGCGCCGCCTTGCGCCAGTCCAGTAATAACGAATAAGGCTCGCGCGTCACCTCGCTAAACCCGCCTATCAGCAGCGCGGCACAAATTTTCCGGTATTCCGGCGCACTCACCAGCGTATGAAGCGCCTCGCGCAGCGCAGCAAGGGTGTCGGGAGAAGTTTCCTTCGCGGTGATGAGCGGTAATCCAGGCGCCAGCGGACTTTGGTCGATAATCGCCAGCCCTTCCAGCAACGCGGGTTCATGGCGTTGTAATAGCGCCCAGGTCACGCAGTCGATGGCCGCGATATCCCCTTCACCGTGTTTTACATCGTGAAGCGACTGACGATGGCTGCCGCTCAGGACAACGCGCGAGAAAAAGCGCCCGTTCACCGCCAGTGGCGTCACCATTTTCATGAGTACGTTGTAACCTGACTGCGAATCAGTGGAATTGCACACCACCGCTCGGCCGCGAAAATCAGCAAAGGTTTGCTGTTTATCCTCTTCGCGCGCCACCAGCACGCTGCGGTAATAGATGTTCTCGCAGCCCGGCGCGGTGTAGTGAAAACAACCGACCACCTGAACGTCCAAAAGCTGCGTCACCAGTGGGTAACCGCAGGTCTGGCTCAGGATCAGCTGCGGGTTTTGCCAGTGTGTCACCAGCGCCTCCTGCGGCAACGCTGGCGTGAGGCTCCCTACCGGCACACCCCGGTCAACCAGCAGTTTCTGAACTGCCAGCCACAGGGCATCCGTATCGCGGCGGTTAACGGCGTACATCGGGAATGCCAGCGGATCACTCATGACCGTCTCCTTTATGAATACCCGGATGAACCGTCACATCCACCGGTTTCCCCCAGAAATGGCGTAACCATTCACCGTATCCCTTCACCAGAAAACCGTGGTTGCGCCGCTGATAGGCATCGCGATTGTGCAGATAAATCGCCTTCAGCCCATACCAAGGCACGCCTGGCAGATCGTGATGTACAGAATGATAGTTAAGATTCAAAAACAGGACTCGCCAGAACAGCCCGGCCTCGTTGATGACCGAACGCGCCAGCGGATCGTCCGCAGCCCGATGCTCAAAAAAAGATCGCACTTTGGTCAGCGCCAGCGCGGGGTAACTCACCGCCAGAACAAACCACAGAGGCGAGAAGCCAAGGTGCGACATCCAGCCAAAAAGCACGGCAAGTAAGGCCCCGTGAGTGATCCACATCAGCATGGCCGCTACCTGCATGCGGCGAAAGGCTGACACGGCACTGCCCAGCGTCTGCACGATATCTATCAGCGGCGCCAGCAACAGCCGTCCGATAAAGGTGTTACGCAGATGAATCACCCGCTTCTGCCACGGGCGAAACCGCGCCCAGCTTTCATCGCTAAAGTAATAAGACTCAGGATCGTCCACGGGTACGGTAAGGTGGTCGTTACGGTGATGCGCCAGATGGGAGTCGCGATACAGGCCATACGGATACCAGACCGCCAACGGCAGCGTGCCGAAAAGCTGGTTCAGCCGGGGAAATCGGGTGGGATGTCCGTGGATCAACTCATGCTGTAGCGACATATACCAGGCGGTAAACCCGATAAGCAGCACGGTGGCGGGATATAAACCCAACGTCTGCCAGTTCGCCAGGGTCGCAAACCAGCCGCCATAAATGGCCATCATGATTATCCAGGTCGGGAGTTCGCTGCGCCACAGGATGCTGGTTGAAAGCTGGTGAATATGTTCTCGTTGTTGTTGGTGCAAATAGAGGGAGTTTCGTTTACCCATTCCTTCAGACGCCCTTTCCGCCAGTGTATATATGGCATGAAGATCGGGGATAACGCCTGAAATAACAAAGAACTTAAATCGCTATGCTTTGCCAGAAAAACTGGGGCTGCACCACGCAACATCGGGTTAGCCGCCGGACGATAATCGTTATACGAGCACAAGCACCAGCGGACTAAGCCGCGCATCCGTGTATTGCCTATCAGTTTGGCGACGGAAGTATGTAGCAGTGGGATCTCATCCAGAGTGACTCACCGGCCGCAGGGACAGTGGGCCTTATCTGACAGCTATATGGAAGCGGAAGCGCCCGGCTGAGTCTGGGACTGGCATATGTTCCCCTAGAGCTAGTCGCCGATAATTTAGAGCGCGGGGCGCTTATTCGGGTTTTTTAGGGCGTACGAATGGAGGGACTGTTTCTCTATTATCCGCATCGCAACGTCTCCCTGCCCTCAGGATGGAGATTGAAACGTTGAATATTTGAGCATTTATATGTCTACTGCCTGATGGTGGCGCCGAGACATATAACTGGAAGAGCGCGGGACACGCTCTTCCACTGCACGATTTATGATTTTATAAACGCCAGAATATCAGCATTAATGACGTCCGCATGCGAAGTATGCATTCCGTGAGGATAGCCCGGATAGATACGTAGCGTGCTGTTGCTCAGTAATTTGTCCTGCAACAGAGCGGCGTTTTTATAGGGTACAACCTGATCGTCATCACCCTGCATAACCAGAACGGGTACCGTAATGGCTTTCAGATCGTCGGTCTGATCCGTCTCAGAAAAGGCTTTGATCCCTTCATAATGAGCTTTTGCACTCCCCATCATCCCCTGACGCCACCAGTTATTGATGGTTCCCTGAGAAACCACCGCCCCATCGCGGTTGAATCCATAGAACGGCCCGGATGCCACATCAAGATAGAACTGCGCGCGATTGGCAGCCAGCGCCTGACGAAAACCATCAAAGACAGAAACCGGTGTGCCGCCTGGATTACTGTCGGTTTTAACCATCAGCGGAGGTACTGAGCTAATCAGAACTGCTTTTGCAACACGGCCTTGTGGCTGACCATATCTGGCCACATAGCGCGCAACCTGACCGCCGCCAGTAGAATGACCCACATGTACTGCATTTTTCAGATCCAAATGTTCAACTACAGCCGATGCATCAGCAGCATAGTGATCCATATCATGCCCTTCACTTATCTGGTCCGAACGCCCATGACCGCGACGATCGAAGGCAATAACGCGGAACCCCTGCGCCAGGAAGAAAAGCATCTGGTTATCCCAGTCATCAGCACTGAGTGGCCATCCATGATGGAACACGATTGGTTGCGCTGATTTATCGCCCCAGTCTTTAAAATAAATATTAACGCCGTCTTTTGTGGTTACGAATGACATAGCGGTTACTCCTGTATTTAGATCATCTGGCCTATTGCCTCTCACTTAAGGAATTAAACTACGCCTTGTTACCCGTAACGTATAATTGACTTCACCAATGAATATCATCAGCAGGACCTTTTATTAGTAATGGTTATGTCATCGTCGCGAGGGACCATGCCAGCGAGGGGTAAAAAGTGGATCTTCAGCAACTTGGGTGGAGATTTTCATGTCTCTCAATAACACCATTACTCCAGCTACTGGTGATGGTTTCGCATAGCACCCAAACGTCACGTTCACGCGGGAATACTTTGGCTGAGGTGAATTCGTGTTAATGGCGCAATAGCATGATGCAGGCGGCGCAGCCGGAAAACTGTGCCGCTATTTAGTCACAACTATCTGCGGGATAATGAGTCTGACCGCAAATTTGAGCGTTGAGGCAAGCCGGTTAGATAAGCAAAACTGATACTGATGTCACTGAAAGCACGGTGACGTTTAACATTGCAGCAGGGACATATATTAATTATAACAAACTTTATAGCATCGCCTTTTTTAATAAAGACAGACAACTATGAATAATTTAACGTCACAATCCGGGCTTGACTTAGCCTATTCTTAAAGGTGACGGTGACATGTTTAATTGTAGTCATAATACTGGCACCTTGTTTACTGTGGCAGATATTTTCAACGCCAAACGTCAATGCTTGTTCCACGCATTGCTGCCTTGCTGAAGCAGCATTATCGACTACCATTCCGGATAGATAAATTTTCCCTGCATAAACCGGCGCGTTAACTAAAAAAATCATAAAAGCAGCAATGCTTAATATATTTCTCATTATCATAGCCTCAAACTCAACAGGACAAATACCATACTACCCACAACATCCACTTATTCAAGAGGTTGTTTTGAAATAAATAAAAAATTGGTATTTACGCTTCATTTGACGACAATTCAAATAAATTTAAAATTTATATTTTCAATAAAATAACATTTTCATATCAACCTGGTGATTTAAACTTTATATTCAGAAAGAATCAGACGATAACAGTAAGGTTTCCATCTTCGTAGATGTGTGCACAGAGAAAAGGTGGAAACCGTCTGGAGGCGAGCTTGTTGTATTTTAAGTGTGACAACATCAGAGATGACAGGCCAGTGTGAACGCATCACTGCCATGTTAGTGCGGCAATACGGTAGCGGCAGTCATGCCTATCGACTGTATTTTACCGATATCCCCCTCTCATCATCGTTACCATTCACATCGTTCTTGCAGGCTTCAAAGAGAAGTGAAACGTGATGGTCAACGGTTGCAACATGAGCATTAAGCGCTGACTCAAAACCAATACAGAATTCGGTGAGAAACGAAGTGCATAAATTTTTAGGTGGACCTGCTCATGCGACGAAGCGGTGCGTTGCCGAGTCAGTCATAAAATGACGGGAGTGCGGTGGGAAGAAGCAGGCTTTGCCCACCACGTGATGACTTCTACAGTAAGGTAATCTCTTTCTTATTTACCGCGATGATTTGCTGCTCAACCAGCGTATCAAGCGCCCGCGCCAGCGTCGATTGTGAAATGCCCAACAGTTGCGCTAACTCTTTTTTGTTCAGCGGAAGTTCAAAATCGTGGTGGTCAAAACCATATTCTTTACGCGTATCTGCCATTAGCTGGATGAAGTCGCTGACTTTCTGTAACCCGTCGGGTTTTACCAGCACGCTAATTAACTGCTGCTTTTCTTTGGCGGAGCGTGAAAGTATATGAATAATCAGATTGGTAAAGTCTTGTGTAATCTGACTAATCTGATAAAAGTGACGGTTTTGCAGCTCACAAACTTCTACCTCAGTGGCGGCCTGGACGCTGTACTGATAGTGGCTGGCAAACAGCTCATCCACGCCCACAACCTGGCCGGGAAAGACGACACCCTGGAGGGTATTTTGCGCATCATAAACCTTCGCAATACCGCGCCTCAGTGCATACAATGCGCGAACTGGCGTGCCACTTTGATAAATATACTCGTTTTTTGCTACTCTTTTTTTACGCGACAAATCGTTGATAAACATAGGCTCCTGCCGGTCGAAAAGATACGACTGGCAGGCGGCCGCAAAGCCGCATTTGGAACAATTAACACAATTTGATTTTTTGATTTCTTGATGCACAAGAACTTCCTTGTGATGTTGAACGAACATCAGGACTGAATGACGCAATTCATCAGCGGTGAGAGCGCATTACCGATAGTGATAAAGTTATTATCATTTTTCGTCATATGCATTGAATATTCACCACTGAGAAAGAATATTTTAATGGCGAGCGGGGATAAGTCGGCCGGGACATTATCGTGGGCCATAGTTTCCTGAGAAAGTACTTTCACCCTATAGGAGTTATCTTTGATGTTTGTATAAGTGAATTTTACGTAACGGGATAAAGTATAATTCTTCCCCTGATAACCCATATCGCCGGATAAATTAAATTGCCCTGTTTTATTTTTAGACATTTCAAAAACAATATTACCTTTGAAGCTGAAAGCGTTACTGTCGGTACTATCAGTGTAGGTGAAGTTCGCAAAGCAACGGTCATCTAAATAGGACGAAGAATGATCCATCAATCCCCAGAAAAATGTAGCCGTTAAAGTGGCTATAACCGCAGACAGTGTTAGTGCAAACTTCATTTCATTTCCCAGTTAAATGCGTAATGGTTTTCACAATAGGTCAGCTCACCGACCTCTGAATCCAAAGAACACAATGAATAAAAAATCCGTCCGCGGCTACCGTAAAATACGCTTGGCTGGATATTCACCATCAACTGTGTCGGGTGCTTAAGGCATTTCTCATTTAGATTTGGTTCGGCGGATCGCAGCACTTCCAGTATTCTTTTCCGTGTATCTGCTGAAACATGTTCGTAGGTACTGATAGTGCATTTTTCTAAGTTCCCCATGAAGGCCAGATTGGAATAGCGCTCATTCTTCTGCGAGGGATACCAGACCCACAGATTAGCGATGATAAGCACAATCACGATGAAGGTGGCGAACACGTATTTTAGCGGTAAGGATTTCTTTGGCGTATATACTGGTTTAGGTTCGGCCCGGCCCGGTATCTCGTTGACCGCATCAATTCGCTCAATGTCGATATCCGCAGAAAAGAAAAAACCCACTTTCGGGACAACAATAATTGACTCTTCAATATCAGTGAACGAAGTCAGCGTTTTGCGCAAAATGCTGATGTACTGATTTAATGATGAGCTTGAGCTGGTGTGGCCAACAGACTCCCATACCTGCTCAAGCAGATACTGGCGTTCAAGTACTTCACCGGGTGAGGCGATAAGCAGTGACAGGATCCGGTTCGCCGTATGTGTGAGCTTTTTGCTTTCAGTAAGCTCGTCATCAGGAATGTTCAGCTCCCCGCTTTCCGTATCGTAAACGACTTTATTGGCAATCAAATATTTCATTTTCTGTTCTTACAGACTCAATACATTGCGACAAGTGGCTTCACAGTTGCAATATTATGGTCTAGTAATACCACGATGTCCCGATCCAACCTATAATTCGCCGCCTCTTCACGGAGTATGGTCAGCGCTTTCTCACTTTGCATGCCTTGTCGGTAAGGGCGATTCTCTGTCATGGCAGTAAAAACATCCGCGACGGCAAGAATGCGCGAAGGCATATCGAGCGAGGCTGCTGTAAGCCTGAAAGGGTAGCCGCTGCCATCCAACCGTTCGTGATGATTCGCAGCCCAGTGCACAATGTTGCCAAGCTCTGGAATCGGGTTGAGCATTACCAGCGTTTTATAGCTGTGCTGTTTCATTATCGCGTACTCATCGTTTTCGAGTTTCCCTCTTTTTTCCAGAATACTGAGCGGTGTAAAAAGCTTGCCGATATCGTGAAGGTAGCCAGCAATACATATTTTTTCCTGCATATCGCGATCGTAGCCGTACAGCTCAGCTAAGCGCGCGGCGACATGGGCCACGCTGGTGCTATGGGTGCGAGTAAAGCTGCTGTGGGTATCCACAATTCTGGAAATCAGCTGGCACACCTCCAGAAAGTCATGGTGATCGAGCATGTGGTCGTGTAGCGGGCTGATGGCGTTCAGTACCTGAGGCAGCATGGGGTTACCAAGCCGGAACCAGAAGCCGTCCTCGTTGCTGGATTCCTTTAGTGCATTGATCAACTTTTCTGGCCACTGCTCGGGCAGGAGGAAAAACTGCGTAATAATCTGTTCACGCTGAGCAATAAAGTCGCCTTTAATCGTGCGCAGATAAAGTTCGAACGTGTCCGCCATATGCACAAGATGGTTCACCAGCGGCAGGTTTTCGTCGTTAGTATCGGACCACTTCACATGGTGATTTTCAAGGATCGGCGTGACCGGATTAAGGAAACGGATCCCTGATGTCATCGTTCTCCCCAGTTGTTCATGGTTATCAAGAAAGTCCTCGCTACCGACGGTGAGCCTGGCGCGATCTTTGCTGAGCGCACCGATATCATGAAGCATCCCGGCCAGAAATGCCGTACTGACGGACTGTTGATCAAGCCGGGCATGACGGCTCAAATAATAAGTGATAATCGCCGTTCTTTGTAAGTGATTAACCAGATCTGCAGAAACTGGAACAATAATATTGTGTAATAAATTAAGCACAGTCTGAATTGATATCTTCATGACAACCTTTCACGCTATTCAAAAATAAATAAACTTAGATAAATAATGACCTAATCGTAACCAAGCATAATTTGTGCCGTCGCCACAACTGTGCCGGTACTTAGCGCGGAAGCTTTATAGACTTTGTAATAAGCATGCAGATAAATATATTGAATATCCTGAATGTCATCGTTTTTGGCGATGTCAAGAATTTGCGTCGCGTGTTCCATATCGTTACTACTGGATATTTTAACTTCTTCATAATCGCCCAAAAAATAGCGACTGCGAATGGCAATACCAACGCCACCAGCGGTTGTTTCATCATTAACCATAACTTGATAGCTGGTGTCAGTTGTGAGCAGATCGTTGCTGGACAGCCAGGCTTTAACGTTCCTCGTCGCCGTTTTGACACCTGCAAGGTTGCCGCATTTTAAGGGAATAGTGAAATCAGCCCCATTGGCTTTGCCGTTTATTTTTAGCATATTCAGTGATGCTGGCGGTAATTTTACCGTCATATTATGCGTCATATTGCAGGTAGTCTCTTTGGGTTCAAACTGAATAGTAAGTTTCTCGTAGGCAATAAAATGATCGGTATCCCAGCTTTTGCGAGCGGTGTCCGACATCATGTTATTCCACGCACGATAGGCGTAGGTCTTACTGGACAGTAACGGGCTATCACTGCCAGAACCGGTACCGCTCATCACGGCGGGAATGACGCTCAGCGCGCCGTTATACGTGGTTTTAGTATAGGTAGACACCCCCGTTGGTGGAGTGGTCAACAGCTCCGCGCGCACGGTGTATTGTGTCTGGTAAGCTATCGAGTGAATACCCACGATACCACTGACGGTAACTTTGGTATCACCGGTGATTTGCGCCGTCACTTTAATCCAATAGCTATTCTCACCATCCGCGCTATTAAAGTTAAGATACACCGGGTTGCTGTTAAAACCGGTGAAATAATAGAGATGATCCTGCAACAGCCCGCCGATACCCACATTCCCATAAACACAGGTCATACTGCCGGACCAGCTTGTGGTGTAGGTTTTCTCGACGACGTTTGAGGTCAAAAACTCAGAAGAAAGATTTAACGATTTATCCGCCTCGGCAACGCTGTTAAATAGAATGCCGCTATTACGGCAAGTATCGCCAGTTACCGCTCGGGCCTGAACATCTGCCGCTGCATTGGCATCATGCAGTGGGAGAAATATCAACCAAAAAACAGCTGCGATAATAAATAAATTTTTTCTCATGTTGGTATCATTACTCACATCAGGTTATCGGCAGATATTGGTGGCATTTTCTTTTGGCTGCATAATAACGCAGCTACGCTTTAATTTGCCTTTGCTGGTATTAATACGGATTGTGTCAGGCATCGTGTCAGATTTAATAAACATCTGACTTCCCTGAGACACATAGCCCAGCTCTTGATTCTGGTTATCTGAAACCAGTGCACCGAACGGTAGTTGATCGCCGTTGCTGTCCTGAACATCCAACATAAATACCTTGCGAGTATCTGTTTTATATTTCAGATAAGTGATGCTGCCTTCGTATGGGGCGATATTCAGCAAGTTGCCCTGTAAATCCACATCGCTGCTTTTAGTACCATCCTGTTCGAGATGGAAGTTATTTTGTCGATACGGCGTAGCGCTGGTAACCAAGGCAATACCGTGGTTATTGGTTCGCGTGGATGAGTCACCGTTGACCACAGCATTTTCTACACCGGGGGCTTCAAGAATGACAAAGTTCCGCCCGGTATTTGGTGAGGCTATCACCCCGCCCTGCCACGCCAGAATATTGCCGCTCGCCCCGAGGCTGGTTTGACGATACTCGCGAGCCATGCTTAGCCCGGTGTTAAGGCTGGTGAGACTATTTTTCCAGGAGGTATACAAATCAGCAGACCGTGAATTACCATCGCGATCGTGTGCAAGCATCAGGCTATAATCAACATTTTGCGCGCTGCCGCTCAAACTGACATCAGACGAAGTATACTGCCCCTTCTGAACGCTGGCATGTGTCGCGACGCTGCCCGGAGTCCCAAAGATAGACATCGGGATAGTCACGGATAAATAAAGATTATTTTCCGTATTCCCCCGCGAACGCAGCGAACTGACAACGTTACCTTCGTTATTCGTTTCATAGTCGTAGTAAGACTGCGAAACCTCAGAGCGACGCAGTGAAACGGAGTAATTCACGCTGTTAAAGACGTTACTCCAGGTCAGGTTATATTGACGACTGGTTTTTTGACCGCGCCAGTAATCACGCCAGTACGCCGATAACATAAGGCGGCCAAAATTATCCGGCAGCGGCTGATTAATATTGGCGCTGAAAGCCTGTTTGCTATTCTGCGTTGAGGTATTCGTACCACCGTAGTCCGCGATATTGGTTCGGGTCAGAATATAATCGCTGAACGATGCGTAATCCTGTGTCCGGTAGTAATAGGAAGCCAGCGTCAGGTTAGTTTTGGTCGGGAAGAATTTACTCCATGAGAGCGAATATTTTTCACCATGGCGCTGACTATCTCCCGGCAATTTATATTGTGATGTCTCAGCGGATGCCGATAGCGACCCTGCGTAGGGAAGGGACAGCGCGCCGCCAACCAAAAACGAACGATAGTCGGCATTCCAGATGCTTCCCGCGGTGGCGGTCACATAGTTGTTGATCCCCCGCGAATAGCTGAGTTGAGCGAAGCTGCTATGGTCGTTGATACCACGCATATCCACTTCACCAATGTTGAACTGATAGTCGCTGGTCCCTGGACGAAGCATGTCAGGAATGGAAGAAAAGGGCACCACAAAACGCTCGGTATTACCGCCGTTGTTTTTCACTTCCACAGAGAGATCGCCTCGCGAACCGGTTGGCATTAAATCCCTGATTGAAAAAGGACCAGCAGGAACCGTGAGCTGATGAATAATATGCCCGTCCTGATATACGCTCACGACCGCAGAACTCGTGGCAATGCCGTTAATCACAGGCATATACACACGTTCGCTGTCGGGCAACATCTGGCGACTTTTGTTGAGCGTCAGGCCACGAAAGCGCACGGTATCAAAGTAGTCTGAGGTGGTATAAGCACGGCCAACGCGCATTAGTGCGCCAATCTGCGCAATCGGCTTCTCCAGATAACGGGTTGTATTGACCCAATAGCTTTTACCGAGGTTGCTGTAACGCATCCACGTTGAATTGTCGATGAAGTGCCAGCTGGATAGGTTCAAGCCGCTGTTCAGTGACAGATAAACGTTATCGCTGTTGGTATATCCTTCGCTCAGGCCGTGAAAGTTGTAGTAGTTTACGTTGTAATTGGTATAAATGCCGTTGATACCCTGGTCCCATTTCTGCGGGGAAACCCAGTTACGGTTCTCGGTGATCACGTAGGCCTGCGGCACTTCCAGATCCAGACGCAGCTCGCCCGGCGTCAGTTTGCTTTTCCCGCCGTGCAGTAACGCATTGATATCGATCAGACGCACTGGCGCAGCTTCAACCGCGGCGTCCAGGTCGCTAATTCCCAGCAATGACACATCATCTCGTGAAATCTGTACCGTCGTTTTATCATCGTTGGCAATCGTCATAGCGAATTTGCCGCGCCATGCATTATTCACATAGATATCAAGATCGTACGTACCTGGGGTCATCACCAGTTTTGTATTACTCCAATCCATATCCGCGGAATTACCGACCAGCAGGCTACTGTTGAACGTTTCGCCGTACGCCCCAAAAGAAGAACATAAAGCGAGGCTGACGGAATGAACTAACAGGCTTTTACAAAACAGAAAACTGTTCTTCATCAGAATAGAACCTGGTATCAGCAGTAATTACGATTTATTAAGTAGGCTGAAGCGTTTAGTACCGTAATCATCAAGCCAGGTTATACGATACTGTCCACCGGAGTGGACTTTGTCGGATACGAGTACACAGCCGAATGGCTGAATAAACACGGTATCGGAGAGTAAATTGTCTTTTCTGACCTGCTTTAGCTGACCGCCCTGCCAACTGACAACCTGAGGGATGGTTAGATAGTACGGCGAATCATTTTTCAGGCAGGTTCGACCGCCCGATGTAGAAATCGAGACTTTTTCGATCGTTTTACTATCCAGTGGTTCCAGTGAGGTCGGACGATAAAAGACTTTAATGCGGTTACGAATCGCCACCTGGAGGTAGTTTTCATTGGCATCTTCCGGCGTAGGCGGAACGTCCAATACGTTAAGCCAGAATACGCTTTCTCTATCAGCAGGCAGTGTCTGGATATTTGTCGCGGCAATTTTCAACGTTTGTCCGCTATGACCGCTCATTTTGACCACCGGTGGCATCAGAGAAAACGGCACTTTGATCTTTTCTGGTGCTGCGGATGCATCACCGTTATCCAGCCAGGACTGTACCAGGTGGGTTTTATCACTGTCATTAACGAGCTGTACCGAAACAAATTTTGTTTCGGCTGGATAGATAACGCGAGTCTGATTAATGACGACGCTGGCGGCGACCGTCTGTGAAACTAGAGCTGCGAGGAGAAACACTATTAATTTTTTCATGATCTTGAAGGCCGGGGTTGATACCCCGGCTTATGTGATTAATCGTAGCTAAAAGAATAGGTTGCATCGGTAACCACTTTACCGGTGGTCGCAGCAGCGCCGCCAAAGTTGTAGTAGTTAGCGTGCATAGTCAGCGTAACGCCGTCAGCGCTAGATGCGTCTGCAGAGGTCAGGCCGGTATTGAATGCCGTTTCAAACGGTACAGCGGTGGAGCCGTCAGAGGTCAGAGCAATACCCACACCTTCTGCGCCGTTGGCGCTGTAGTTTTTCAGGTATTTGCCATCATCAGACAGGTTGCTGCTGGTGAAGGTGATTTTCAGAGTCTGAGTATCTGCATCCGCTGCGGAGCAGTTTTTTAGATTCATGGTGAAATTTTTGCTGTTGGCGGTAACGATACCCGTGGAGCTAGTTACGTCGGTAAGTGTGATCGGTGCCAGATTTACCGTGAAATCGGAACCATTATTAGTTGTCACATCACAGGTGGTGTCGGAGACAGAACCATTAAACGTGATAGTACCCCCTGCTACGCCGGTGCTTTCCGCTGCCATTGCTGCGCCAGAAAATACGATTGCCGCTGCGATTAACGTTTTCTTGAACATTCTTTTATATCCCAATTTTCAATATCAGTAGTGCCTATGCGCAGTGATCCGATGGGTGATAGAACATCGTATTGCACCGTCGCTTTTGGTTGGAATATAAAACCACTCACAACACCATCAGTAAACGTAAATATCGCTTAAATCATTTTTTTAAACCTAAAACACCATTTTTTAATTAATTTATAGGTTTATATTATTTTTGAAGATAAAAAGGAATGGGAAGGGAGAAAGGAATCGCTATTTAAAAAAACTTAAAAATAGTCATATGGCGATTTTTTCTTTTAGAGGAATGGCTGTTTTTAAATATTTCGCTTCGTAATTACAAAATATCGTTAAATACATTTAACAAAAACAAAACATCATCAGCAGTGAGAGTACATAGGTCGGAAAATGAGAAGGTCACCTCCCGGGTCAACGCATAGACACTCACAGTAATCTGCATGCCATGCAGATCGTATTTCACGGTGTGAATGTCATGATCTCCATGGCGATATCATCGAGGAAAGATTTGATGCCGGCGTCCGTCTGGGGCCTGAAGTTGGCCAGGGCATGGTAGCTGTGCGCATCACGCCCGATATGGAGATGGCGATTGTGGGTACTCCGGAACATTGTCGTCGCGACGGTTTTCCGCAAACCCCGGCGGATTTAAAAGCGCATCCCTGTGTTTGCCGACGCCAGCGTATACCAGTGGGAACTCAATCAGGATGATAAAAAATAACCCATCGACCAGAAGGACAATGGACCTTATCTGACAGCTATATGGAAGCAGCCGCCGCCCGGCTGAGCCTCGGGTTAGCCTATGTCCCTGTTGAACTGGTCGCGGATGATTTAGAACACGGTAAGCTTATCAGGGTGTTGCAGCGTTACAGCCTGCGAATGGAAGGATTGTTTCTCTATTATCCGCATCGAAACGTCTCCCCTGCCCTGCGGATGGTCATTGATACGTTGAAGATCTGATCGTTAGCGATGGCCGCTTCTTCACTATGCAAAATTGTGTCAGGTGTCCCTAAGCTTTCAATTCCAAGGTCCGCTTTGAGCGAGGAGCGGACGTTGAGGCACCTAATAAATCGTCTTAACTTTCAACTTTTCTGACCCGTAATGTCCTGAGGAGCAAATCGTACAAACTATCCACTGCAGGAGAACCCTGGGAAGTATGGCTTCTGAACAATGAGACTTCCATGGGTTCAAGAGGCCCCAAAAGATGTTCACTGCCAAGAATTTGCAGATGAGGTGGCACGCTGCACTGGGTCAGAACGGCAACAGCCAGGCCACTTTCTACAGCTGTAATCTGTCCCGACAGACTGGAGCTGTTATACACCACCTTATATCTCCGCCCCTGCAGTGCTAGTGCGTTGATAGCACTACGTTTAGCAAGGCTTGTACTTTCATAAACCGCAATGGGTAATGGATCGCGCCGCCAGACCTCAAACTGTGGAGAACCCACCCACACCATCGGTTCATAAAACAGTAACGCGCCCTGGTTGGGTTGCTCCCGGGAGACCAGGGCCAAATCGAGATCGCCGCTCTCAACGCGAGGAATGAGTGACGTTGATTGCTCGCAGCTCAGTTCGATCTCGACTGACCCAAAGTTAGGGGCAAATCTCTTCAGCGCAGGGGTAAGGTATTTTGCTGCATAGTCATCAGGAACTCCCAGACGAATACGCCCTGTTAACTCCTTACCGTGAAATGCGGCCTGTGTTTCAGCATGAAGGTCG
This sequence comes from Kluyvera sp., assembly GCF_965301105.1. Taxonomy (NCBI): domain Bacteria; kingdom Pseudomonadati; phylum Pseudomonadota; class Gammaproteobacteria; order Enterobacterales; family Enterobacteriaceae; genus Kluyvera; species Kluyvera sp. The sequence continues at coordinate 43,359 of NZ_CBDKZX010000016.1, read as the reverse complement.
AGCATCCTTCGGGCATACCCCAGCAGTTTTTGTCCTTCAGACGTGAGTTGATGTTGACGAGGGCCGCGAAGTAAAAGCTGACACCCTAATGCAGATTCCAGCTTTTTAAGTTGCATGCTGACCGCAGATTGTGAGCGATGGACTTCAGGTGCCGCAGCCGAAAGCGATCCCGCATCCACTACCGCGACAAAACATTTAAGCCAGTCCATCTGGAGGTCTTGATGATGCACCTTTGAGCCTTTCATTCGATAATCAAATATTAATATCAATTATTATGCGTTTTTATCGATTCCACAACACTGTCATAGTGGCCCCCTGTTTGCTTTCACTGTTATGAAATTCATGAGGTCCCGGATGACGCATCACCAGCCCGATTTGTCTCAACTTAATCATTCGCTGATATGGGATGGTTTTCGGCAGCTTATCCCGGTTTCACTCTTTGTCGCTATTTTTGGTGCCGCCTTTGGCCTGGCCGCATCGCAGAAAGGAGTGGACCCGACGTCGGCGACAATGATGAGTTTGCTGGTTTTTGCCGGTTATGCTCAATTCGCCACCTTAGAGCTTTGGACCGATCAGGTTCCTGTATTAACCCTTATCGCCACCGTTTTTGCCATTAATGCCAGGCATCTGTTAATGGGGGCCACTTTATACCCGTGGTTGCGCGCGTTAACACCCGCTAAACGCTACGGGATCATAATGGTCGTTTCCGATGCTAACTGGGCCATGTCCATACAGGCATTCAGCAGGGGAAGCGCGGGGTTGGGATTACTCTTTGGTGGCGGTCTTGCGTTATGGCTTTTTTGGGGAGCAGGGACCCTGGCAGGACTGTATTTTGGGAGCGTTATCCAGGATCCCAAAAGCGTTGGTCTTGATATGGTCATGGGGTGTTTTCTCCTTTCTATGGTGTTCGAAGGGGAAAGAAACCTGAGGATGTTGATTATCTGGGCCGCAGCGGCCAGTGCCTCGCTGATAGCGTATAAATGGTTACCAGAAAATAGTCATGTGATCGCTGGAGCCCTCGCCGGAGGTATTACTGGAATTATCATGAGAGAGAAAAAATGAGTATTGAGACGGTAGGCACAGGACCTCTTATTATTATTTTTATTATGGCGTTGGTCACACTCGTTACCCGATGGGGTGGTGTCTGGATTATGTCCTTTGTGCCTTTTAATCACCGAATAAAAGCCTTTATTCAGGGGATGTCAGGCTCCGTTCTCGTGGCGATTTTAGCCCCCGTTGCCCTCACAGGCGACAAAGGCGCTCAGATGGCATTATTGACCACGGCCGTCGTGATGCTGGTTTATAAAAGACCTTTAATAGCTATCACCCTTGGGATTGTCGTTTCAGCCTTGGTCAGATATTTTTAAACCGTTCCTGAGCTAATCCTTCGATATATTTAAGCGAGTGCTATGAGCCTAATGCCACGAACGATCGTTTTAATTCCCGGGTATATGCTGAATGAAATGCTCTGGCATGAATTTGAAACATACCTGCCGGCAAACTGTATTGTTCATCATGCTTCCGTAACCGGAGGACTAACCCTGCATGATATCGCGCAGCATATGAGTACCTGTCTGCCTGACAAATTTACGTTGATAGGTTTTTCACTGGGAGGGTACATTGCCCGGCAGTTTGCTGCAGATTTTTCGGATCGTGTGGAGTCCCTGGTACTGATTGCCAGTTCGTTACGGGAGGATACGCCATTAGAGGCGGAATCAAAGCGGCAAAGCGCGCAGTCATTGTCACCCGCAACGTTTAAGGGGCTGAGCAGCAATGCTATTGCCCGGTCACTGCACCCCCTAAACGCATCAGATCGGGATATGATTTCAACTATCCAGCAAATGGGACGTTGTCTCGGATTTGAAGCCTTCATTACGCAATCGACCTTAACCCGACAAGGTATTCCTTCAGCAACGATAGGTTGTCCCACTCTGGTTATTGCCAGTGAAGATGACGCCATCCGTTCAATGCAGGAGGCGGAGGAACTGGTCGATGCCATACCTAGTGCATCGTTGAGAACCATCAAGGATTGCGGTCATATGATCCCGCTCGAACAACCTGAGGCGTTGGCGAGAACCATTACTGAATGGATCTCAGTCGAGTAAATTACTGCAGTGGGTAAGGTCTGCTATTGGCACGCAGCGGACCTTCAGCTCAGTCAGCAACGTCCGCTGCGTGCCAAAAGCGGACATTGTGCTTAAATAATGATGACTCTGGCAGGATGGGTTTTCAATGCTTGAAAGGTAGCCACTAATTCAGGTGACGTAAATGTGTAGCAATCCCCCACTTTAGGCCGATACATTTTCCATTAATCAGGTCGATAACAGAATAACTTGCATTGGGGTGAGCATAGCGAGGGAAACTATTGACAGTCCCTTCTTTAAGAATTGCCAGAGTGCCCTGACTGACATGCCCGTGAGACACAATACATATTGTTTGTTGATGTGATGAGGTATCTTCCAGGTTTTGTAAAAAACGCATAACTCGCTGAGAAGCATGCGCCAGTGACTCCCCCCCAGGTGGACAATACTCTGCATCAAGCCTGAATAACGCATTTGCATCGTTCGGATGTTTTTGTCTGAGTAGTTCTAACGGCATACCTTCAAACTGACCAAAGGCCTGCTCTTTAAGGGCCGGTTCAGCCGTCAGTGAACAATGAAAGTGTTCAGCCAGGCTTTGCCCCATTTGCCAGGCACGCCCAAGCGGAGAAGCGTAAACACTCTCTATTTGATACTCACTTGCACTAAACGCTGCTAGTAGGACGGATGTTTCACGCAAACCCCGACAGGTCAAGGGGCTATCGCTGTGCCCCTGAATAATTCCTTCCAAATTCCACTCTGTTTCTGCGTGTCGAACAAGTATCAATTTCATCGTTAGCTGGCCATGCTCGTTGTTGATCAAAATGTCCCAACTGCGCGATGTCAAACACACACCGTTGAAGCAGCGGAAGGCTTTCCTGTTTTGGAAATAATGAACAAGTGTAGCTTATTGCCATTATGCAGCGGCTCTGGGGGTGAGGCGCTGAATTTTATCCGTAGTTAACTTCCGCTCTTGGCACAAAGCCGACCTTGAGTCCCTTATTAATGAACAAATCTAATAAACCCTAGCTAATTACCCCATCTAATTAAATAAATCACTTTGCGCTATCCTTTTCCTACTCAACGACCAAAGGATAACGTCATGCAAACTGTAAAACTGAACAACGGTATTGAAATGCCCCTGTTGGGCTTTGGTGTGTTTCAGATGTCTGATGCCGCTGAATGCGAAAGAGCCGTTATTGATGCCATCGATACGGGATACCGCCTGATTGATACCGCCGCGTCTTATCAGAATGAAACCCAGGTCGGGAATGCGCTGAAACAAAGCGGTATCACCCGTAACGAGCTCTTTGTAACGACCAAACTATGGCTGCAGGATACTAACTACGAAGGCGCTAAAGCACAGTTCGAACGCTCCCTGAATCGGCTGCAACTTGATTACGTCGATCTGTATCTAATTCACCAGCCTTACGGCGATGTCCATGGGGCATGGCGTGCTATGGAAGAACTTCAGCAGGCAGGTAAAATTCGCGCCATTGGTGTCAGCAATTTCCATCCTGACCGACTGGCCGATCTCATTGCCTTCAACAAGGTTTGCCCTGCGGTGAACCAGATTGAAGTTAACCCCTTCAACCAGCAGTTGCATGCGGTTCCATGGAATCAAAGCCATGGCATTCAGCCGGAAGCTTGGGCACCGTTTGCAGAAGGTAAAAATGGTCTGTTTGAGCATCCCATGTTAACAGCGATTGGCCAGAAGTACGGTAAAAGCGTTGGACAGGTTGTGCTGCGGTGGATCTTCCAACGAGGCATCGTTTCGCTGGCAAAAACGGTGCGAAAAGAACGCATGGAAGAGAACCTTAACATTCTCGATTTTGAACTGAGTGATGAAGATATGCTGCAGATTACCGCTATCGATACCGCAACAAGTGCTTTCTTCTCCCACCGCGATCCCGCCAGAATTGAATGGTTGACTGGTCGCAAACTGGACGTTTAAGACGCGATAAAAGAGACAATTAATCAATGCAAGAACGTTATCTGGGTCAATCAGAACTCGAAGTGTCCGCGCTTGGGCTCGGTTGTATGGGCTTAAGCTACGGCTACGGCCCGGCGGTAGATAGCGCTGGCGCTTGAAACGATTAAAATCGTCGGCGAATATTGCTCTCCCGAGCATCAGGCACGCATAGGTCATTGATATCTTGCGGGTTACACAGCGAATGGCGGACCCCGTTATTCCGAGTACCAAAGCGTATCGATCATCAGCACAAAGGCCGGCGGATGCCAAATACGGCACAAGAGGAGAAAGTAGTTTACTTAAAATTCAGATAAGCGCTTGATTTAAATGGTGCCGATAATAGGAGTCGAACCTACGACCTTCGCATTACGAATGCGCTGCTCTACCAACTGAGCTATATCGGCCCTGCAAGAGGTGTTCACGAGCGTGAATCACGGGGTAAAAGGTTAAGACTAACCGGGCGATGCGTCAATAGTCAGATTAATCAACCGCCTATTTTTGCATCGCCCGTTTTCAATTACGCACGAATGGTATCTTCGCCGAAGCCGATCCACTTGTAGGTGGTCAGTGCTTCAAGGCCCATTGGGCCGCGCGCGTGGAGTTTCTGGGTACTCACCGCCACTTCTGCACCCAAGCCGAACTGGCCGCCATCGGTGAAACGGGTGGAGGCGTTGACGTACACCGCGGAGGAGTCCACTTCGTTGATAAAACGGTTGGCGTTGCTCAGGGTGCGGGTCAGGATCGCGTCGGAGTGCTGGGTGCCGTGTTGACGGATGTGTGTAATGGCGCTGTCAATATCCGGCACCAGCACCACGTTGAGATGCAGCGACAGGTACTCGTTATCAAGCTCTTCCGGCTTCAGCGGCACCAGCGTTGCCGGGCCTTTCAGCTCGCGCATCACCGTCTCATCGCCGTGCAGCGTAATGCCGCTTTCAGCCATCTGCTGGCTCAGCGCTGGCAGGAAGCGATCGGCGATGGATTGATTCACCAGCAGCGTTTCCACGCTATTACAGGCGCTCGGGCGCTGGGCTTTCGCATTGACGATAATCTTCAGCGCCGCTTCAATCTCTGCGCTGTCATCAATATAAATATGACAAACGCCGATACCACCGGTGATAACCGGAATCGTCGACTGCTCACGGCACAGCTTGTGCAGACCCGCACCGCCGCGAGGGATCAGCATATCGATATACTTATCCATACGCAGCATCTCGCTCACCAGCGCGCGATCCGGATTGTCGATGGCCTGAATGGCTGCTTCTGGCAGACCGCACTCTTTCAGCGCGCGTTGGATAACGCCAACGGTGGCGGCGTTGGTGCGATACGTCTCTTTACCGCCGCGCAGAATCGCGGCGTTGCCGGTTTTCAGGCACAACGCCGCCACGTCAACGGTGACGTTCGGGCGGGCTTCATAAATCACGCCAATCACGCCCAGCGGGACGCGGCGGCGTTCGATGCGTAAGCCGCTGTCGAGCAGCCCGCCGTCAATCACCTGCCCTACCGGGTCGGCCAGCACGCAGACCTGGCGGACGTCGTTGGCAATCGCCGTCAGACGAGCTGGCGTCAGCGCCAGGCGATCGAGCATGGCTTCGCTCAGGCCGTTTTCGCGCGCCTGGGCTAAATCTTCGGCGTTAGCCACAAGAATCTCTTCACTTTGAGATTCCAGATGATCGGCAATAGTTTCCAGAACCCGGTTTTTCTCACGGCAGGATAACTGCGCCAGCGTATAGGAGGCCTGCCTGGCGGCAATGCCCATTTGTTCCAGCATGTCGAACTCCTTAGCGGGTAATCATGTCGTCGCGATGCACGGCAACCGGGCCATACTCGTAGCCGAGAATGTCGTCAATTTCCTGCGAGTGGTGCCCGGCGATAAGGCGCAGCGCATCGCTGTTGTAACGGCTTACGCCGTGAGCGATGTCGCGGCCTGCAAGGCTACGAATACGGATCACTTCACCACGAGAGAAGTTGCCTGTCACGTTTTTAATGCCTTTTGGAAGTAATGAACTTCCGCGCTCCAGAATGGCGGAGGTTGCGCCTTCATCTACAATCAGTTCACCGGCTGGCGGTGCGCCGAAGATCCAGCGTTTGCGGTTCTCAAGCGGCGTATCCTGGGCGTGGAAACGCGTGCCGACGGAGACATTCGCCATCACGTCGCCAATCACGCCCGGCAGGCTGCCAGCGGCAATAATAGTGTCGATACCCGCGCGGCAGGCGACATCTGCGGCCTGCAGCTTGGTGCCCATGCCGCCCGTCCCCAGGCCGGAGACGCTGTCGCCGGCAATGGCGCGCAGCGCGTCATCCACACCGTAAACATCTTTAATCAGCTCAGCGTCAGGATTGCTGCGCGGATCGGCGGTGAACAGCCCTTGCTGATCGGTCAGCAACAGCAGTTTATCCGCGCCCGCCAGAATCGCCGCCAGCGCGGAGAGATTATCGTTGTCGCCCACTTTAATTTCCGCCGTCGCGACGGCGTCGTTCTCGTTAATTACCGGAACAATATTGTTGTCCAGCAGCGCGCGCAGGGTATCGCGCGCGTTAAGGAAACGTTCGCGGTCCTCCATATCGGCGCGAGTCAGCAGCATCTGACCGACGTGAATGCCATAAATGGAGAAGAGCTGTTCCCATAACTGAATTAAGCGGCTCTGGCCAACGGCGGCAAGCAGCTGTTTAGAAGCGATAGTCGCGGGCAGTTCAGGGTAACCCAGATGCTCACGCCCGGCGGCAATCGCTCCTGACGTTACAATGACAATTCGATGTCCAGCTGCATGGAGCTGGGCGCACTGGCGAACCAGTTCAACAATATGCGCGCGATTCAGGCGGCGCGATCCGCCTGTTAAAACACTGGTGCCCAGTTTGACCACCAGCGTCTGACTATCACTCATGATTCTCTGCCGTTAAAAAGAAGAAGTATCGATCCAAACAAACGTTGTAACAGGAGTCAGCTCGCTTGCCAACAGGCAGCGCAGAAAGCCGGGGTTTTGTTGCGCGGGATCAGACAGCCTGGAGGCAAATGTTGACAATTTTATGACAGAAAAAATTAATCATACTTTTTTATATTCAATAGAACTTTGTCATAAATTTTTAACACGAGCGGGATAAAAACGTTCCTGTTTTTTCACAATGGTCTTTCACAGCACTCTTTTAAGTATAAAAAAACCGGGATTGAGAAATGCAAAAAACAGCTCTGGCATTAACAGTGATGGGTATTATTGCGTCGTCTTCAGCTATGGCCGCAGAAGTTTATAACAAAGATGGTAATAAACTGGACGTCTACGGCAAAGTCAAAGCCATGCACTATATGAGCGATGACTCCAGCGCTGATGGCGATAAAACCTACGTGCGTTTTGGTTTTAAAGGCGAAACAAAAATTAACGATCAGTTGACCGGTTATGGCCGCTGGGAATCTGAATTTGCCGGTAATAACGACGAAGGTGGTAGCGCTTCTTCGCAGAAAACACGTCTGGCTTTTGCCGGTCTGAAATTAAAAGACTTTGGTTCTTTTGATTATGGTCGTAACCTCGGCGCACTGTACGATGTTGAAGCCTGGACCGATATGTTCCCGGAATTCGGTGGTGATTCTACCGCCAAAACCGATAACTTTATGACCAAGCGCTCAAGCGGCCTGGCCACCTACCGTAACACCGATTTCTTTGGTGTGGTCGACGGTCTGGATTTAACCCTGCAATATCAGGGTAAAAATGACCGTAGCACCTATGCCACCGCCAACGGCGACGGTTTCGGTACCTCTCTATCTTATGATTTCGGCGGCAGCGACTTCGCGATCAGCGCGGCGTACACCAACTCTGACCGCACCGACATACAGCAGGCAAAATCGCTGGCGAAAGGCGGTAAGAATGCTGAATCCTGGGGCACCGGCGTAAAATATGACGCCAATAATATTTACCTGGCGATGATTTATACCGAAACCCGTAATATGACCCCAATTAAAGGTCTGGTTTCCGCCGACCAGGGCTTTGCGAATAAAGCACAGAACTTTGAAGCGGTGGCGCAGTATCAGTTTGATTTCGGTCTGCGTCCGTCACTCGGCTACGTGCAGATGAAAGGTAAAGACCTGGATAACGGGATTGGCGATCAGGATCTGATGAAATATGTTGATGTTGGCGCGACCTACTATTTCAACAAAAATATGTCGGCATTTGTCGATTATAAAATCAACCTGATCGATGAAGATGCGGTGACCAAACGTCTGGCTATTATGACCGACAACGTGGTTGCTGTCGGGATGACCTACCAGTTCTAAGATAATACGAAAAAGGCCTCCAGCTGGAGGCCTTTTTTATGACCGAATATCAAGGCCCGAAAATATCGGGCCTTTATTATTAAGCCGTGCGCTTCACCGCTTCATTCGCAAAACCGTCGGCAGGTTCCAGCGCTAAATCCAGGCTCTTCAGCAGTTCGCTCGCCCGCTCGTGGAAACCGCGCAGCGTTTGCTGCAGACGTTCTACGACCTCCGGGTCTTTGATCGCGACAGCCTGCCACGTTCCCTCTTTGTCGAACAGGCCGAACTGGTAGCTGTAGGTGAAACGATGCTCTTCAGCTTCCATTTCCATCCACCAGCCCCAGAACTCACGCTTCTCTGGCGCGGGTTTTACGTTAACGCAAACGGCCAGGCAGTCGAAAAAAAAGCGGTTGTCCTGGCACTGTTCTTCGCGGATATAGGGGCCAAGCGCAGTGAATTTCTTGATCAATCTACTCTTCGGGTGTCCACTCGGTAACGTCATTGCGATCTCCTTTAGTGATGCAACTGTTTTACCAAATCAATAGAATTTATCAATATATTAACAAAATCTATTGTTGATCCACCCGGCAATTTCCTTCAGCGCCTTATCAAAATTACGGTACACCGGGTTAAACGGAATCGGCATCAGCTTGCCCTGCGCCGATGACGAAACGATCAGCCGAGACTCTTCCTCCGGGCTGAAAGGATCGTTATCCCAGTAGCCGGAAAGCATCGGTGTCGGGCAGCGGCGCCCCAGTAAACCCTGCGTTTTCAGCGAGTAGCGGTTTAGCTCCACGCGTAACGCTTCATCAGAGGCATCATGCATACCTAAACGCGAGGCCAGGACGTCGAGGTACATTTCCGGCACGCGGCCCTGACGCAGCGGATCGCTCAGCAGGCTATGGACCACCGGGCCAAGGCAGGCCACGGCCTTCAGATTCCGCGCTTCCAGATAAGCCAGACGTACGGCGATGTTAGCGCCGAAGCGGAAGCCAAAAGCCGCGAGGCGGGTATGGTCCACCCAGGGAACATCGCGCAGCTGCTTAATCACGTGCTGATGCAGCATGCTGGAATCCTGGGTTAGCTTCCATTTGGAAGAAAAACCGATCGACGGCATGTCCACCGTCAACATCGCAATGCCAAGCGGGGCAAAATAACGCTCGTACAGGCTGTAATAGTCGCTTTGCAGGCCATCTAATCCACCGCACATCAATACCGTCGGGAACGGGCCATCGCCTTTCGGCATATGTAGAAAACCGGTGATTGGCGCGCCGCCGGGAATCGCAAACTCCAGTTCGCGCATTGACCCCGGCAGACGTTTGGCGGCCTCTTCATAAGCACGGTTCGCCAGCGCCTGCGCCTGTTCGGCGAGGTCATCCCCCTTCAGATGCGGATAGGCGGCAATGCTATAAAGATTAGAGGCATGCAGCCAGTGACGGCCGCTGAGGGTCTCGTCCTGCTCCTGCATGGCCTTCTGCTGCCACTGCATCGCCTGCGTTGACCACTCGTAAATCCAGTTGCCGCCGCGATAGCCCACCACGGTGTCGTACAGCTCATCGTCGGTGCGTTCAGCTGTGCTCATCACGATGCGTGCCTGTACATCGAGAATTTCCTGCGGCGAGACGCCACGCCAGATCCACATCAGGCGATTAATCATTCGATACCAGTGCGGTACGGTGCTGCCGCTCAGCGCAGACTGCATGCTTGGAGCTTCACCGCTACTGAACCGGCGTACCAGCGTGGACGTTTCAGGGTGTTTAAAACGCGGCTTAAATAGCGTTTCGCTGAGATTAGCTTCTGGCATCACAAAACCTCCATGGATACGATCTTTAATCCATTGTAACGCGTGGGACATTAAAAAAAACAACGCCCGGCATGACCGGGCGTTGGAAGCGCATTTATTGACTGAATTAACGGCCAGAAATAGGCGGTACAAATACCACGCCCATGTCCCACGGCTGTTCAATCCAGGTATCCTGCGGGATATCTACAACATAATCGTCAACCAGCGGGCGGCCAGCCGGTTTAGCGAAGATGGTGACGAAATGCGCTTTTGGATACATTTCGCGAATTGCTACGGCAGTACCGCCGGTATCGACCAGATCGTCAATAACGATAAAGCCTTCGCCATCGCCTTCTGCGCGCTTCAGGACCTTCAGCTCGCGCTGGTTGTCGTGGTCATAGCTGGAGATGCATACGGTGTCGACATGACGAATGCCCAGTTCACGTGCCAGCAGTGCGCCCGGTACCAAACCACCGCGGCTAACGGCGATGATGCCTTTCCACTGTTCAGATGGCATCAGGCGTGCAGCCAGCTTGCGCGCGTGAATCTGCAACATGTCCCAGGTGACGACGTATTTTTCGCTCATGTGAAGTGTCCCAGCCTGTGTTATACGGCTTAAAAAGTGTTCAAGGGGGAAATAGGTTGCGCGAGATTATAGAGATCTGACGCACTAAAAACCAGTGTTAAGCGGAATCCCCGGCTCTTTTTACGTGGTTTGTTCTACCGGAAAGGGCAGAAAGTGGTATTCTCAACCCCATCGCGCAAGCCAGGCTTGTGGTATATGTCTATGCTAACCCTTTACCTGCAAGCGACTTTTGCAGAAAGCCGTAAGGAGACTCATCGTGTCTGAACTGTCTCAATTATCCCCGCAACCTTTATGGGATATTTTTGCCAAAATCTGTTCTATTCCGCACCCTTCTCATCATGAAGAGCAGCTCGCCGCGCACATCGTCGGCTGGGCGAAAGAAAAAGGCCTTCACGCCGAGCGCGACCAGGTTGGCAACATTCTGATTCGCAAAGCCGCGACTCCGGGTATGGAAAACCGTAAACCGGTTGTGCTGCAGGCTCACCTCGATATGGTGCCGCAGAAAAACAATGACACCGTACACGACTTCGCCAAAGACCCGATTCAACCGTACATCGACGGTGAATGGGTGAAAGCCCGTGGTACCACGCTGGGTGCCGATAACGGTATCGGTATGGCTTCCGCGCTGGCGGTGCTGTCTGATGAGTCCGTTGAACACGGCCCGCTTGAAGTTCTGCTGACCATGACCGAAGAGACCGGTATGGACGGCGCGTTTGGTCTGCAACCGAACTGGCTGCAGGGCGACATCCTGATCAACACCGACTCGGAAGAAGAAGGTGAAATCTATATGGGTTGCGCCGGTGGTATCGACTTCACCAGCAACCTGCCGCTGACTCGTGAAGCCATTCCGGCTGGTTTCCAGACCTTCAAGCTGACGCTGAAAGGCCTGAAGGGCGGCCACTCCGGCGGTGATATTCACCTCGGACTCGGCAACGCCAACAAGCTGCTGGCACGCTTCCTGGTGGCCCACGCGTCGGAACTGGATCTGCGTCTGGTTGACTTCACCGGCGGTACCCTGCGTAACGCGATCCCACGTGAAGCCTTCGCCGCTATCGCTATTCCGGCAGACAAAGTCGACGCGCTGAAAGGGCTGGTAGAGACCTATCTGCACATTCTGCAAAACGAGCTGTCTGCCAAAGAGAAGAACCTGACGCTGGTACTGGAAAACACGACCATTGAAGGTAAAGCGCTGACTGCGGCATCTCGCGATGCATTCACGCAGTTGCTGAACGCAACGCCGAACGGTGTGATTCGTAACTCCGACGTGGCAAAAGGTGTCGTCGAAACCTCCCTCAACGTGGGCGTGGTTTCCATGACGGAAGATACCGCCACGATCCACTGCCTGATCCGTTCCCTGCTCGACAGCGGTAAAGATTACGTAGTGAGCATGCTGGAATCACTGGGTGCGCTGGCGGGTGCCAAAACCCAACCGAAAGGCGGCTACCCAGGCTGGCAGCCGGACGCGAACTCTCCGGTCATGAAGCTGGTGCGTGAAACCTATCAGCGCCTGTTCAACAAGGTGCCAAACATTCAGATTATCCACGCGGGTCTGGAATGTGGTCTGTTCAAGAAACCGTATCCGAACATGGATATGGTCTCCATTGGGCCAACCATCACCGGGCCACACTCTCCGGATGAACAGGTTCATATCGAAAGCGTTGGCCAGTACTGGCAGCTGCTGACGGAACTGTTGAAAGCGATTCCGGTGAAGTAAGTTCTACGCTTCGCCTGGCCGGTCTACCTGGTAGGTAGCCCGGCCATGTAACGCAACGCCGGGATATTTTACCGGCGTTTCTCCATCCGATAATTCACAAACGCCTCCCCACGCGCCACTACCCGCTGTTCTGCGACAACCTGAAATCCCATACGCTCAAAACACGGCCTGGCAGTGATACTTGCCTCCACCGTTAATGTTCCCGTTGGTATCAAAGCGAACAACTCGGCCAACAAAGCGCTGGCGACTCCCTGCCGGGAATGCGTCGGCGAAACAAACAGCAGGTCAATATAGCGATCCTCGGCGGTAATAAAACCGACGACTTCTCCCTCTTTTTCTGCGACCAGCACTCGCGAGGCCGCCAGTTTTTGCCGCCAGCGAGCTTCATCCACCTGAGCCCAGGCGTCGATTTGCGCGGGGGCATAGTGCTGGCTGGCTGTTTCCCGTACCGCACGCAGAAAAATCTGGCATAAGGTTGTGAAATCACCGTCGCGATAGGCCCGAATTTGCATCGTTAAATCCCTAACAGAAGCTGGCGTTCCAGCTGTGGATCCAGCAGTGAGACATGTAAACCAACCAGCCGTACGCCACGTTCCGACCTACGCTCGTGCCAGGCTTTGTGCGCGGTGGCGATCAGATCGTCTTTGTTGAGTTGCGGCCAGACGTGCTCCTGAGTGGTCTGCTGAAAGTCATTGAATTTGAGTTTAATTCCCTGACGGGCAATACGCAGATCGGGCCGGACTTTCGCCAACCGCCGTTCGAGTTCAGGGTAGAGACGCTCGACGATGGCTTCGCAGTCGACCCATTCATGAATGTCCTCTTCCAGCGTACGCTCCACGCCGATCGACTTGCGCTGGCGATCGTTGTGGATCTCACGTTCGTCGATCCCATGACTACGCTCCCAGAGGATCCGCCCGAATTTACCAAAGCGCTTGAGCAGCATCGCGAGATCGCTATTCTGCACATCTTCGCAGGTGCGCAGCCCCATACTTTCCAGCTTAGCCGCTGAGACTTTGCCCACGCCGGGAATTTTCGCCAGCGGCAGGGTTTGCAGAAACGCCGGGACCTCGGCGGGCGTAAGAACGAACTGGCCGTTGGGTTTGTTAAGATCGGAGGCGATTTTAGCCAGAAACTTCACCGGCGCAACGCCCGCAGAGGCCGTCAGCGCCAGCTCGTTGAAGATGGTCTGGCGAATTTCCTGCGCCATTAGCGTGGCCGAGCCGTGGCAGTGCACGCTATCGCTGACGTCCAGATAGGCTTCATCCAGCGAGAGCGGTTCAATCAGCGAGGTGTAGCGGGAGAAAATTTCCCGAATGTGGTGGGAGGCTTCACGGTAGGCTTCAAAGCGCCCCGGCAAAAGCGTCAGGTGCGGACACAGCTTCAGGGCGGTAGCGGTAGGCATTGCACTGCGTACGCCAAATTTACGCGCCGGATAGTTCGCCGTGCTGATGACGCCACGCTGCACCCGACTGCCGCCGATGGCGACAGGAATATCGCGCAGGGCGGGGTTGTCGCGCATTTCGACCGCGGCGAAGAAGCAGTCCATATCGATATGGATTATTTTGCGCATCGTTAGCCCTCACTTACCACTGGATAAGTATACAGCATAACTTTGGCAAATGAGAAGTGTTGCAAATCGCCCGGCAAAGCCGGGCGATTAAGGGACTACAGGATGCGGTTCTGTTGGCGCTGCGCCTCGCGGGCCATCCGCTTTTTACGCGCATCGCACGGTTCCGGGCAGTCGCACACTTTTTCGAGCCCCAGCGAAGAGATGCCGCCGCAGCTGCCCTGCAGGCTTTTCCGCTTCACCAGATACCCCAGCGACATACCGAGGATCACGAGGGCAAAAATGCAGAACGTCGCCAGAAATACCGTTAACATCATCAGCCTCCAAAGTCGTCGAGCATGATGTTTTCATCCTCCACGCCTAGCTCTTTGAGCATCTTAATGACCGCGGCGTTCATCATCGGCGGCCCACACATATAGAACTCACAGTCTTCCGGCGCCGGGTGGTCACGCAGGTAGTTCTCATACAGGACGTTATGAATAAAGCCGGTGTAGCCCGTCCAGTTATCTTCCGGTTGCGCGTCGGAAAGCGCAATATGGAAGGTAAAGTTCGGGTTATCACGTGCCAGCTGCTCAAACTCCTCTTCATAGAACATTTCACGCAGTGAACGCGCGCCGTACCAGAAGCTGATTTTGCGATGACTATGCAGGCGCTTAAGCTGATCGAAGATATGCGAACGCATCGGCGCCATCCCTGCACCGCCGCCGATAAACACCATTTCAGCGTCGGTGTCTTTGGCGAAGAACTCGCCGAACGGTCCGGAAATGGTCACCTTGTCGCCGGCCTTAAGCGACCAGATATACGAGGACATAATCCCCGGCGGCGCATCCGGCGCGGACGGCGGCGGCGTGGCGATACGCACGTTGAGCATGATGATGCCCTTTTCTTCCGGATAGTTCGCCATTGAATAGGCGCGCAGCGTCGGTTCTTTCACGTCGGAGACATAGCGGAAGAGATTGAATTTATCCCAGTCGCCACGGTATTCGTCCGGCACGTCAAAGTCGGCGTACGCGACTTTATGCGGCGGGCACTCAATCTGAATATAGCCCCCGGCGCGGAACGGCACGCTTTCACCCGCAGGAATCGCCAGCTTCAGCTCTTTGATAAAGGTGGCTTTGTTATCGTTAGAGATAACTTCGCATTCCCACTTTTTCACGCCAAACACTTCGTCCGGCAGCTCAATTTTCATGTCCTGACGCACGGCGACCTGACAGGCCAGGCGGCAGCCCTCTTTGGCCTCGCGCTTGGTAATGTGCGACAGCTCGGTTGGCAGAATTTCACCACCGCCCTCTTTCACCGTGACCCGGCATTGGCCGCAGGAGCCGCCGCCGCCGCAGGCTGAGGAGATAAAAATACCGTTGCTGGACAGCGTATTCAGCAGCTTGTCGCCCGCCGGGGTTTTAATCTGCTTATCCGCTTCGTTGTTAATTTCAATCACCACATCGCCAGCGTTAACCAGCTTCGATTTGGCAAATAAGATCAGCAGCGATAGCACCAGCACAATCAGCGTAAACATCACTACGCCAAGTATAATTTCCATGATTAACGGCCCTTATAGCTGCACACCGGAGAATGACATAAAACCTAACGCCATCAGCCCGGTGGTGATAAAGGTGATCCCTAAGCCGCGCAGTCCCGCAGGCACGTTTGAATACTTCATCTTTTCGCGAATTCCCGCCATCGCAACGATTGCCAGCATCCAGCCGATACCGGATCCAAAACCGTAAACGATGGATTCACTGAAGTTATAGTCACGCTGTACCATAAACGACACACCGCCAAAGATGGCGCAGTTCACCGCAATCAGCGGCAGGAAGATACCTAACGCGGTGTACAGCGACGGGAAGTATTTATCGAGGATCATCTCGAGGATCTGCACCAGCGCCGCAATCACCCCGATAAAGGTGATGAAGTTGAGGAAGCTGAGATCCACGCCGTCAACCAGCGCGCCGTCACGCAGCACCAGGTTGTAGACCAGGTTGTTGATCGGTACGGCGAGCCCGAGAACCACCGTTACCGCCACACCAAGACCAAAAGCGGTGGAGACCTTCTTCGAGACCGCAAGGAAGGTACACATCCCGAGGAAGAAGGCCAGCGCCATGTTTTCAACGAACACGGCGCGGACAAACAGGCTAATGTAGTGAGCCATAATCGGTTACTCCTTTTCCTGCTGTTCCGGCTTCCAGCTACGCAGCGCCCAGATCAGCAGACCGATAATGAAAAACGCGCTCGGCGCGAGCAGGAACAGGCCGTTTGGCTGATACCAGCCACCGTTTTGCACTGTCTCCAGCACCGTGACGCCAAACAGCTTGCCGCTGCCAATAAGCTCGCGCAGGAAACCAACGATGAGCAGAATAGCGCCATAACCCAAGCCATTGCCGATGCCGTCCATAAAGCTCGCCAGCGGTGGCGACTTCATGGCGAACGCTTCTGCACGCCCCATCACGATACAGTTCGTGATGATAAGCCCGACGAAAACCGACAGCTGTTTTGAGGTCTCATAGGCAAACGCGCGCAGTAACTGATCGACCACAATAACCAGTGAGGCAATAATCGCCATCTGTACGATGATACGTACGCTGTTAGGAATATGGTGGCGGATCATCGAGATGAACATGCTGGAAAACGCCGTCACCAGCGTGACCGCAATGGTCATCACAAACGCCGTTTCCAGCTTGGTGGTGACCGCCAATGCCGAGCAGACGCCGAGCACCTGGAGCGCGATCGGGTTATTGGCGATAAGCGGCCCCACCAGCAGGCGTTTCATCTCTTTCATTTCACCCTGTTCAGCCATGGTTCAGCCCTCCTTCACGCACCTGTTTCAGGAACGGGCCAAAGCCCAGTTCGCCCATCCAGAAATCAAAGCTGTGCTGCACGCCATTGGCCGTGAGCGTTGCGCCAGAAAGACCGTCCACCGCGTACAGATCGCCCTGTGGTGCCGCGCCCTTCATGACTTTCAGCGCCGGATGACCTTCATCGTTGACGACGCGTTTACCGACAAACTGCGCACGCCAGTTCGGGTTTTCAACCTCGCCGCCGAGCCCCGGGGTTTCTCCCTGATCGTAGTAAGTGATGCCTTTAATGGTGCGCCCGTCAGTGTCCAGCGCCACAAATGCATACATCATTGACCACAGACCGTTGCCATAAATCGGCAGGACGATCTCCTGTACCTGCTGCTTTTCGTCTTTGATGAGGTAGATTTCCACCATGTTGCTGCGACGACGAATACCGGCTGGGTCTTCGCTGGAAGACAGCGCGATACTCTGTTGCGGGTCCTTCAGCGCCTGGATCTGGTTAAACTTCCCGGGGTCGCCCTCAAGCATCGTGCCGCTTTTCAGATCCAGCAGCCGTGGCGTTACGCGGCTGGCATACACCTCAGCCACCTCGTCAGCAGACATCTTGTCGTGCATCAGCCCGGCCACCGCCAGAATATTGCGCTGTTTATCCAGCGCCCGCTGCTCCTGCTGAAGCGGCTTGAGGCCTACGGCAGAACCGGCAACCACAATAGAGCAGACCAGACAAAGCACCAGCACCACCAGCAGCGTTTTGCCGATGCTATCGTTACTTTTCTTCTCAGCCACGCGACTTCCTCCGCTTAATATTGGCCCGCACCACCAGGTAATCGAACAGTGGTGCAAAGAGGTTGGCGAACAGAATGGCCAACATCATCCCTTCTGGATAAGCTGGGTTAACGACGCGAATCAGCACGCACATTGCGCCAATCAGCGCGCCATAGCACCATTTGCCTTTATCGGTAAACGAGGCGGAAACCGGGTCAGTGGCCATAAACATCATGCCGAAGGCAAAACCACCGAGCACCAGATGCCAGTACCACGGCATGGCGAACATCGGGTTGGTTTCGGAACCAATCAGGTTAAACAGCGTGGCGCAGGCGATCATGCCGACCATCACGCCGGCCACGATGCGCCAGGAGGCGACGCGGCCAAAGATAATCAGCGCCCCGCCAAGCAGGATCATCAACGTGGAGACTTCACCGATGGAGCCCGGAATGTTGCCGATAAAGGCATCCATCCAACTGACCGGCTGCCCGCTGACGACGTTGACCAGCGCTTCACCACCATGGCTCGCCCATTGGGAGAGCGGCGTCGCCCCGGAGAATCCATCGGCGGCGGTCCAGACCAGATCGCCGGAGATTTGCGCCGGATAGGCAAAGAAGAGAAACGCACGCCCGGCCAGCGCCGGGTTGAGGAAGTTGCGACCGGTGCCGCCAAAGATCTCTTTCGCAATCACCACGCCGAAGGAGATGCCGAGCGCCGCCTGCCATAACGGCATGGTCGGCGGAACAATCAGCGCAAACAGTATTGAGGTGACGAAGAAACCTTCGTTGACTTCATGCTTGCGCACAATCGCGAACAGCACTTCCCAGAACCCGCCAACCAAAAAGACCGTGGCGTAAATTGGCACAAAGAACACCGCGCCCAGCATCATCATGCTGAGCCAGCCGGCATCCGGCGCGAAGCTGACGCCCAGCGCCTGCGCCACACTGTAGTGCCAGTTGCTGGCAATCACCTGCTGCAGTTGCTCTGCGCCGTACAGCTTGTGTAGCGCCGGGATGGTTTGCAGCCCGACGTTATACATCCCCCAGAACATCGCCGGAAAAACGGCGAACCAGACGAGGATCATCATGCGCTTCAGGTCGATGGCGTCGCGAACGTGCGCCGCGCCTTTGGTGACATGCCCCGGCGTATAGAGCAACGTCGCCGTCGCTTCATACAGCGGGTAATATTTTTCAAGCTTGCCGCCCTGCGTGAAGTGCGGCTCAACTTTTTCCAGTAGCTGTTTTAAGCCCATCACTTAACCTTCCTGCTCAATTTGCGTTAATACGCGGCGCAACACCGGCCCGTATTCGTATTTGCCCGGGCAGACGTAGGTGCACAGCGCCAGGTCTTCTTCATCAAGCTCCAGACATCCCAGCGCCTGCGCGCTGTCGGTATCGCCTGCCAGCAGGTCGCGCAGCAACATAGTGGGCAGAATATCCAGCGGCATCACCCGCTCGTAGTTGCCGATAGGCACCATCGCGCGCTCGCCGCCATGGGTATCCGTCGAGAGATTAAACAGCTTCTTCTTGAGGAAGTGGCCCAGCGTGGTGCGGGTAATCGAAAACTTGTCGCGCCCCGGCGTTACCCAGCCAAGCAGCTCTTTTTCGCGCCCTTCTTTCAGCACGCTCACCTGCAGGTGGAAGCGGCCAAGAAACGCATGCGGGCCCGATGCCTGGCTGCCGTTAAGTACAGAGCCGGACAAAATACGGTTTTCACCCTCGTGCAGCTCTCCCGCCAGCAGGGCATTGAGATCGGCCCCCAGGCAGGTGCGTAACAGACGAGGATGCTTAACCTGCGGGCCGCCAAGGGCGATGACGCGCTCGGTCCAGATGACACCGTCAAGGAACAGCTTGCCGTAGGCAATCACGTCCTGATAGTTCAGATGCCATACTTGCTTTTGCAAGCTGACTGGCTCGAGGAAATGAATGTGAGTACCGACTAACCCTGCCGGATGCGGGCCAGTGAACTGATTAAACGTCACCTGCCCCTGCGGATGACCGCCCAGTTTGCCGCCGCTGCTCTGACAGACGTGGACTTTACCGTCAGTCAAACGCGTCAGCACGGTCAGGCCGGCGTTAAACGCCTCGCGCTGGGCGAGAATAATTGGCTGTGGATCGGCGGACAGCGGGTTAGTGTCCATGGCAGTCACGAAAATCGCCGCCGGTACTGAACCTGGCGCCGGAGTTTTGCTGAACGGACGCGTGCGCATGGCCGTCCACAGCCCGGATTCCACTAACTGCGTCACCACCACTTCGCGCGGCAGCGTTGCCAGTTCATCGGCAGGATAGGCCGTAAAGTTCAACGACTCGTCACCTTCGACGTCAATGACTACCGACTGCAGGACGCGGCGTTCGCCACGGTGAATTGCGCTAACCGTACCGCTGGCGGGGGCAGTGAAACGTACGCCAGGAATCTTCTTGTCTTCAAAGAGCAGTTGCCCTTTCACGACCCTGTCGCCCTCTTTTACCGCCATCGAAGGACGCAGTCCGTTATATTCTTCGCCTTTTACCGCCACGCGGGTCACGGCAACGTCATCAATACGTTGCTGGTCGGGCAATCCAGCTATAGGCAGATCGAGGCCTTTGGTTATTTTAATCATACTGTTCGCAGGTATCCGTTAACGACAGCGTCAACTCAGCGCTGAGGCCAGCGTTTAGGTTAACGAGACAAAAGAAAGGAGGTTCGCCTGAAGGCCAATCGTATCCCATCACCAGGCATGATGAGAATCTGAAGCATCCTTTCTTACACTGTTTAGAGAGTTACTACCTGAATCATCCAGCGAGTATCCGTTTTACCCATTTTCAGCCTGAATGATTACGTAACGAAAGTTTACCATTTTATCCTTCGCTGATGCAGTAGTTCCGCTTTTCTGGCCACTAAATTGCGAGCTGAGACTCAAACTGCTACGGATTCGGACAAAGATATCTGGCGAATCATCGGTTTATCCTACACTCTTTTTACAGGCTTCCATTTAGCGGGCGATCAGCACAACACACCGCCCCATCGTGGGAATACAACACGAAATTGTAAACGCCAAACGCCCCACTTGCGAAAAAATGCGGTGGTGCTAAGGTGAGCGCACAAAAAACAGATTTGTCTGCTTTTTTCTCTCTGTTGCCTCTCCTGGCGTGTAGTTATTTTTTATCAAGGAACAAGTAGTATGCGCAAAATCGCATTATTTATTGCGATGCTTTTAATGCCGTGCGTTTCGTTTGCTGGGTTAATGAGCAGCAACAGTCCGACGACGCCTGTCAGCAAAGAATATAAGCAGCAATTGATGGGCTCCCCAGTCTACATCCAGATCTTCAAGGAAGAGCGCACGCTCGACCTCTATGTGAAAATGGGTGAAACCTATCAACTCCTTGATAGCTATAAAATTTGTAACTACTCCGGCGGTTTAGGGCCGAAGCAGCGTCAGGGCGATTTCAAAAGCCCGGAAGGGTTTTATTCGGTACAACGTAGCCAGTTGAAGCCAGACAGCCGCTTCTATAAAGCGATTAATATCGGCTTCCCGAACGCGTATGACCGCGCGCATGGCTATGAAGGAAAATACCTGATGATTCACGGTGCCTGCGTATCGGTGGGCTGCTATGCCATGACCGACTCGGGTATTGATGAAATCTTCCAGTTCGTGACCGGCGCGCTGGTCTTCGGGCAGTCCAGCGTCCAGGTCAGCATTTATCCGTTCCGCATGACCGATGCCAACATGGAACGTCATAAATATTCCTACTACAAAGATTTCTGGCAGCAGCTTAAGCCGGGCTACGACTACTTCCAGCAGACGCACAAACCGCCGATGGTTTCGGTCGTCGATGGCCGCTATGTCGTGAGCAAGCCGCTGAGCCACGAAGTGGTTCAGCCGCAGCTGGCGTCAAACTACGCGCTCCCCGAGGCAAAATAAGCGCCATTCGCCTGGCATAATCTTGTGCCAGGTTTCGTTCCCCGTCAGCGGTTGGGTGGCAATCACAGTCACCACATCGTTGGCGGTCGTTTCCTGCTGAAAATCAATTTCCACATCCTGATCCAGTAGCTTCGCCACGCCAAACGGCGCCCGACGGGTAATCCAGTACAGGTTGGTGGAGCAGAACGCCATGACGTAACGCCCGTCAGACAGCAGCATATTGAACACGCCTTTCGCGCGCATTTCTTCCGCCAGTGAAGCAATATACTTAAACACCGCCTGCATATTTCCTGGTGTACGCGGGTAGCGTTGGGTCAGCTTGTGCAGCAGCCAGCAAAATGCCTTTTCGCTGTCAGTTTCTCCGACCGGGCGGAATTGTCCGGTCTCCAGCGTTTTATAGCCAGAGAGCTGACCATTGTGGGCGTAGGTCCAGTTGCGGCCCCACAGCTCACGGGTGAATGGATGCGTATTTTCCAGCGCTACCATGCCGCGGTTCGCCTGGCGGATATGCGCGATCACCGAACAGGACTTGATAGGATAATCCTGAACCAGTTTGGCAATCGGCGACTGATAGCTGGGCTGTGGATCTTTAAAGGTGCGACACCCTTTTCCTTCATAAAAGGTGATACCCCAGCCGTCTTTATGCGGCCCGGTGCCGCCACCGCGCTGAACCAGCCCGGTGAAACTGAAGCAAATATCGGTTGGCACATTAGCGCTCATCCCGAGCAGTTCGCACATATCACACCTCCACAGCAAACGGGGCCGAAGCCCCGTGAAACTTATGCCTTAACCATCTCTTTTTCGATCAGCATGATCAGGATGTGAATCACTTTAATGTGAATTTCCTGCACGCGATCGGCGTAACCAAAGTGCGGTACGCGAATTTCAATATCAGCAGAACCGGCCATTTTACCGCCGTCTTTACCGGTCAGGGTGATGACCTTCATGCCTTGCGCACGTGCCGCTTCAATCGCTTTGATCACGTTAGCTGAGTTGCCAGAAGTGGAAATACCCAGCAGCACGTCGCCCGAGCGCCCCACGGATTCAACGTAACGAGAGAAAACATATTCATAGCCGAAATCATTGCTCACGCAGGAGAGATGGCTGACGTCAGAGATCGCAATCGCCGGGTAGCCCGGACGGTTTTCACGATAGCGACCGGTTAGCTCTTCGGCAAAGTGCATCGCATCACAATGAGAGCCGCCGTTACCGCAGGAAAGCACTTTACCACCGGCCTTAAAGCTATCCGCCAGCAGGACTGCTGCGCGCTGAATGGCATGGATATTGGCTTCATCTTTCAGAAAGTTTGCCAGCGTATCGGCCGCTTCATTCAGTTCGTTACGAATAAGATCCTGGTACATGAGGATAATCCTTCAGCATTAATAAAATTGTCGCCGCTAGTGTACCGGATAGCATCACCACAGAGAAGCAAGGGCCGATGTATTCAGCGGATGTTTGAATTTTTGGTGCGCTAAAAAGCATCAACAATGTGAGCGAGGTTGTAATTATTTTGTAAACACATTGCTAATTAAAATCACATCAACTACAACCATATCATCACAAGTGGTCAGACCTCCTACAAGACAGGGGCATTTCTCTATGATGATTTTGAGTATTGTTTTAACCATTGCTTTACTCGGTGCACTCTTCTATCACCGCATCAGTTTAGCGCTCGGTAGCGTGATTTTACTGGCGTGGACCGCGGCGCTCGGCGCTGCTGGCCTGTGGAATTTGTGGCTGCTGGTACCGCTGGCCATCATTCTGGTGCCGTTCAACTTTACGCCAATGCGTAAAGCGCTGATCTCCGCGCCGGTATTCCGCATGTTCAGTAAGGTAATGCCGCCGATGTCGCGCACCGAAAAAGAAGCGATCGATGCCGGCACCACCTGGTGGGAAGGCGATCTGTTCCGCGGTAATCCGGACTGGAAAAAGCTGCACAACTATCCGCGTCCGCAACTGACTGCCGAAGAACAAGCCTTTATTGATGGCCCGGTGGAAGAAGCCTGCCGCATGGCGAACGATTTCCAGATCACCCACGAAATGGCGGATCTGCCGCCGGAGCTGTGGGCGTACCTGAAAGAACACCGCTTCTTCGCGATGATCATTAAGAAAGAGTACGGCGGCCTGGAATTCTCCGCTTATGCTCAGGCACGCGTATTGCAGAAGCTGTCCGGCGTCTCTGGGATCCTGGCGATTACCGTCGGCGTACCGAACTCCTTAGGGCCGGGCGAGCTGTTGCAGCACTACGGTACTGAAGAACAGAAAAATCATTATCTGCCGCGCCTGGCGCGTGGTCAGGAGATCCCTTGCTTCGCGCTGACCAGCCCGGAAGCCGGTTCTGATGCCGGTGCGATTCCGGATACTGGCGTCGTCTGCATGGGTGAATGGCAGGGTGAACAGGTGCTGGGTATGCGCCTGACCTGGAACAAACGCTACATTACCCTCGCGCCAATCGCCACCGTACTGGGGCTGGCGTTTAAACTCTCCGATCCGGATAAACTGCTGGGCGGCGCGGAAGACTTAGGTATTACCTGTGCGCTGATCCCCACCAGCACCCCCGGCGTGGAAATTGGTCGTCGTCACTTCCCGCTGAACGTACCGTTCCAGAACGGCCCAACCCGCGGTCAGGACATCTTTGTTCCAATCGATTACATCATCGGCGGGCCAAAAATGGCCGGTCAGGGCTGGCGTATGCTGGTTGAGTGTCTGTCCGTAGGCCGCGGCATTACCTTGCCGTCGAACTCCACCGGCGGCGTGAAATCCGTCGCGCTGGCCACCGGTGCCTACGCGCATATTCGCCGTCAGTTCAAAGTGTCCATTGGTAAAATGGAAGGCATTGAAGAGCCGTTGGCGCGTATCGCAGGCAACGCCTATGTGATGGACGCCGCCGCGACCCTGATTACCTACGGCATTATGCTCGGTGAAAAACCGGCGGTCCTGTCGGCTATCGTCAAGTACCACTGTACCCATCGCGGCCAGCAGTCCATTGTTGACGCCATGGATATCGCCGGGGGCAAAGGCATTATGCTGGGCGAAGGCAACTTCCTGGCCCGTGCTTACCAGGGCGCGCCAATTGCCATCACCGTAGAAGGTGCAAACATCCTGACCCGTAGCATGATGATCTTCGGCCAGGGCGCCATTCGCTGCCATCCGTACGTGCTGGAAGAGATGGCCGCCGCGCAGAGTAAAGACGTTAACGCCTTCGATAAACTGCTGTTTAAACACATCGGCCACGTCGGTAGCAACAAAGTGCGCAGCTTCTGGTTAGGTCTCACTCGTGGCTTAACCAGCTCGACGCCGACCCGTGATGCGACGAAGCGTTACTACCAGCATCTGAACCGTCTGAGCGCCAACCTGGCCCTGCTGTCTGATGTTTCCATGGCGGTGCTGGGCGGTAGCCTGAAGCGTCGTGAGCGTATCTCCGCGCGTCTGGGCGATGTGCTGAGCCAACTGTACCTCGCCTCTGCCGTCCTGAAACGCTATGACGATGAAGGTCGCCATGAAGCCGATTTACCGCTGGTACATTGGGGCGTGCAGGATGCGCTGCACCAGGCAGAGCAAGCAATTGACGATCTGTTGAAGAACTTCCCGAACCGCTTTGTTGCCGGTGCCCTGCGCCTCGCCATCTTCCCGACCGGCCGTCATTACGATGCGCCGTCCGATAAGCTGGATCACAGCGTGGCGAAGATTCTGCAAACGCCGAGCGCCACCCGCTCCCGTATTGGTCGTGGCCAGTACCTGACGCCGAGTGAACATAACCCGGTGGGCCTGCTGGAAGAAGCGCTGGTAGACGTGATGGCGGCGGACCCTATCCACCAGCGCATCTGCAAAGAAATTGGCAAAAACCTGCCGTTTACCCGCCTGGACGAACTGGCACGTAACGCGCTGGCAAAAGGGCTTATCGATCAGACAGAAGCGGCCATTCTGATTAAAGCGGAAGAAAGCCGTCTGCGCAGCATCAACGTCGACGATTTCGCTCCTGACGAGCTGGCGACCAAGCCGGTAAAGCTGCCGGACAACGTGCGCAAAGTTGAAGCCGCGTAACCTTTTCGATTCGTTATCCCCAAAGCGGAGCCTGGCTCCGCTTTTTTTTATTCAGACTGTCCTCAGCGCGGCAGCGTCCTGATAAGGTGTTACAGTTAGATTTACGTCCTGCAATAAAGGAGCTCATCACCGTGCCTGGCTTGAAGATTACCCTTTTACAACAACCCCTGGTCTGGATGGATGGACCAGCCAACCTGCGTCACTTTGATCGGCAGATGGAAGAGATTGTCGGGCGCGACGTGATTGTACTGCCGGAAATGTTTACGACCGGATTTGCCATGGAAGCCGCCGAACAGTCGATGGCAGAGGAAGAGGTTGTCGCCTGGATGCGAGAGCAGGCACTGCGCACCAACGCCCTGGTTGCCGGCAGCGCCGCGCTGCAAACGCCGCTGGGTGCGGTCAATCGTTTCCTGCTCGTGGAGCCGGAAGGTCAGGTCCACCTCTACGACAAACGCCATCTGTTCCGCATGGCCGATGAGCATCACCACTATATTGCGGGTAACCAGCGCGTGGTGTTGACGTGGCGCGGCTGGCGCATTCTGCCGCTGGTGTGCTACGACCTGCGTTTCCCGGTGTGGTCGCGCAACCGCAATGACTACGACCTGGCGCTGTACGTTGCCAACTGGCCCGCGCCGCGTTCACTGCACTGGCAGGCACTGCTGACGGCACGCGCTATTGAGAATCAGGCTTACGTCGCTGGCTGCAACCGCGTTGGTACCGACGGCAACGGCCATCACTACCGCGGAGATAGCCGCATCATCACCCCACAGGGCGAGATTCTGGCTACCGCCGAACCCCATCTGGCGACCCGCATTGACGGAGAACTTTCTCTGACGCAACTCCAGGAGTATCGCGAGAATTTCCCTGCCTGGCAGGATGCCGATCCGTTTAGTTTAGGTTAAGCCGCCACAGCAGCGCAGGCATTTTTACAATGAGCAGTTTCGGGGGCGGGGTTACGTCTTTGTCCCCCGACACACATAGGTCGGCAACGAGCCTAAGGTGAATATATAGCTGCCATTTCGTTGCTCATTGATACGCATGTAGATACTTTTCCCTGAGTAAACAAAAAATAGCGGCTCGTACTTTGTTAGCCATTCATCGTTGATATTATCATCAGGAAATTTCATATTACGCTCGGACGTCAGATAGTAGCGATTATCGTCGCGTTCGACGCGAAAAAATATTTTCCGATTAAAAATTTTATTTTCATCGCTTTCTAAGCTGCCATTCATGCTCAGCGTACCGCTATGGCCATCAAAGACGTAGTTAAGCCAGACCGACAAGGTTTCGCCAGGATGATGCTGGATAAGGTTCGCCTTACAGCTAAACGACTGCGGGTAATAACGCTGCCACAGATAGTATCCCCCCGACAACAGCGCCAAAGTGAGGACAAAGCAGAACGCATACAGAGCCTTACGATAGCGAGCCATTTTAATGGTCCTCAATAAAATAGTCTGACAAGCACCGATTCGGTTCTGTCATTGGCCGGTCACAGCGAATCACGGAGGCGCGCGGCAGCATCGCGTACCACGAAACGTAGATCCACGGATGACTCACACATTCATCGGCAAACGGCAGCACATAGGCCAACGCTTTTTCTCGCTCACTTTGCGTTTGAATATCGTTAGCCAAATATATTCGACAACTTCCCGATAAGGCGGCAAACCGATACCCATCCTCAAAGAGGGAGTCATAGGAATTGCTTTGGTTGATAATACCAACGCCGAATAGCATCAACAGTATCATCAGCACGACCACCAGTCGCAGCGAATGCCTCGAGGATAGCGCTGGATCTTCTATCTGCTCGGTTAAAGCGGATGCCTCCGCCAGCGTGTTATTCGGTAGCGTCGTTTCAACGCTAACCGCAGAAGATTGCTTCTCTGCTACCGGCGGCTGATGTTGCGGAACCGGATGTGATTCACGAATAATAATTTCTGTGTCACTGGCCAGAGTTAAGCCAATGCGGGGAATAGTCACAATCGGATCGGTCGCAAAACCAAATTTTTTTAAGCCCTTACGCAGAATAGAAATATTCTGATAAAAGGTGTTTGGCGAGACCTGCATCCCTCGCCGTTGCCAAACGCTATCCAGAAACTCCTGCTGAGTCACAATGCTTCCTATTCTTTCAATTAATAGCAATAAGCAGCGCCCGGCGGGTGAGTTTAATACTACAACATGTTCTGGATTTTCGATTTCACGTAGCGTACCGGTGGCTGGATGAAATTCAACGATTCCGTTAATGATGTAATGCTTATGCATATGGCAGTCAACGTTCTCCGTTTATTAGTTCAATCCATACTTTTGTAGAAACAAGTCAGCGTACAGGCCGTACTACGTTGAACATTAATGTGACTGATAAATCTATCGCTGTACATATTAGCCATTAGCGAAAAATCTTATTTTTGTCTTCACCCTCTGTCACTTTTCTGAAGCAAGTAAAAACATCTTCAATTCATTCGGTGTGCGGCCTAAAGATACTTATTAAGTATCTGCATCTTTTCTCTCATCTTTTCTGAAACAGTGCAATATTACGCCTAACACATTAATTAAGAAAAAATTAACAATCCCCTCAATTCATGACTTACCGCACATATTTAACTCAACCACTCCATAGCGCTAAAGAGCCATAAACATCAATAACACCACACCAATAATGCGTTTTCAGGCATACACAGGAAGACTTTATCACCACCCAGACTACGCAGCAATGTCAAGGCTTGGGGACCAATTTTGTTTACGCCGGTTCAATATCATTATCTATTCTGGTTGTAGCCTTTACATCGCAAAGGTAAACCTTCGTCAATATCATTCGTACTATCATTACGTTACCAGACGGTACCTTACACAGTGAGTTTCATAAGATTTTTTTCATTAAAACACCTTTCCTCCCCCAGCCACACTGCTGTGATGATACAGCTTTATGCGCAGAATTGCCGTTTTCCTCTTCCTCACAATCTGGTTTGATATAATGTGAGAATAGTTAAGATTAATTCAGTCCCCCTCTTTATTCTACCGAGTATAGTAGATTCATGCAGTGTTAATTGCTTCGAGAGTACCGGTTGCAAACAGCCGTTCAGGCTCTCCTCATTGCTACAATAATTTGAGGAAACAATATGACCAAGACGCTTGAACGCGAACATCTTCTCAACATTGCTTTAATAGGTGGCGATAGCTATGCGCGCCAGGGTATTGCGGCTTTATTGCAGAGTATTGATTCCACATTCCAGATAATCGTGTCTGCGGGTGATTACCCTCAATGTGATAAAGCCCTTGAGGAAAATAATATCGATATTCTGATACTGTCCGGAACGGAGAAAAACAGTCCCGGTTTCGAATGTCTGAAGTATATCAAGAAAATTCGCACAAAATATCCACACATATTGATCTGTATGTATTCCGTATCTTCAGAGTCATTACTGTGGATTCGTGGAGATATTGATATCTACTTATCCTTGCAGCTCCCCATTTATAAATGGCGAGCACATCTATTAAGAATGCCAGTAGCCCGCTTTCAGCGGGATATAAAACCCATAGCGTTATCGCTGACGCCAGGAGAATGGAGGGTATTAAGGGAATTAAAGAACGGACTGGATATTCGTTACATTGCGGAAAGAGAGAAGCTTTCTTATCGCCGGGTTAGCGCCTTAAAAAGCTCAGCGATAAGAAAACTGGGGCTCAGAAACAAGACAGATTTGCTGGTTTTCTTAACCAGTTAGGCTGCCGGATTCAGAGCGAATCTCGTAATAACAAAAACTATGGAATATAAAAAATGAAAATACGCATCAATAACAAAACGCTGTTGATTTTAAGTGCAGCGGCTCTGTTACCGATGGGATCAGCAATGGCAGCGACCACCAGCGGCGGTACCGTTAATTTTAGCGGTAGTGTCGTCACCTCCGCCTGCGCAATCAGTGCTAACAGCGCCAACATTGACGTCGATCTGGGTCAGGTCAGAACAGCAACTCTGGCCGCGGCAGGCAGTGAAGCCAGCACCGCCAAAGCATTTTCTATCACGCTGGAAGATTGTGAAATCGCCGACACCTCTGCTTCTACCGCGCAGAATCCAATTTCCGCCACGACGGTCGCCGTAACCTTCACCGGCACGCCGGACAGCGGTGATACCGATAGCCTGGCGACAGGGGCAAACGGCAGTTCTTCTTCCGCGCAGAACGTCGCCATTCGTCTGTATGACGAAAAGGGGAACGTCGTAAAACTGGGTGAACCTGCCGCAGCCGTTCAGCTGCGTAAAGGCTCCAATACCCTGAACTTCAGCGCGAAATACTACTCGCCGAAAGGTGGCGCAACCGCAGGTGATGCCAGCGCCGTCGCCACTTATACCGTGACTTATTCCTAGTTCCTCTGCCCGGCCACAGCGGCCGGGCCTGCTTGTTTACTGGAGAAACACCATGCGCTTATTTACCGGGCTTTTTCTGACCAGCACGCTGTTCACTGCGACCGCTTATGCGGGCGGCGTGGGTCTCGGCGCGACGCGAGTGGTTTACTCTGGCGCGGCGTCACAGTCGACGCTGCAGGTGAGAAATACCCACACCGCGTCAACGTTCTTAATCCAGTCCTGGGTAGAGAATGCCGCCGGCGAGCGTTCTAACGATTTTATTATTACGCCGCCACTGTACGTTCTGAAACCGTCGACTGAGAGCGTGGTGAAAATCATGTTTACCGGTAAAGCGCTGCCGCAAGATCGCGAGACGCTGTACTGGATAACGGTTAAAGCGATTCCGCAGCAGAATAAAAGCAGTGCGGCTAACTCATTGCAGTTCGCCTCCGCCAACCGTATTAAAATCTTTTATCGCCCGGAAGGTATCAGCCACGATGCCAGCCATGCGTGGAAAAAACTGGGCGGCAACGTGCGCGACGGGAAAGTCACGCTCACAAACCCAACGCCGTATTACCTCACCACCATCAATCTAAAAATTGACGGTAAGCCGGTCGCGCCGGTCATGGTGCCCCCCAGAGCGAATCTCACGCTGGAGGGTTCATTTGCCTCAGCTCGTACCCTGAGCTACCAGATCATTAATGATTTTGGCGCCTGGACATCGCCGACTGACGTTCCCCTGGCCCGGAACTAGTGAAATAAGGCATATAAGCGTGAAAGTAAAAATCGTTTGTGCCCTGATTGTTTGCTATGCCATGCGTGACGTCGCCGCCGCAGAGGGCGATTTGCGATTCAATCCAGCATTCCTCAACGGCGAAAATGCCGCGACAGCCGATCTCTCATGGGTAAATGCAGGCAGCGCGCTCCCGCCGGGCGATTACAATATTAACGTCTACATCAATCAAAATTTTGCCTTCACAGGGACCGTGAATTTCAGCGTGGATAAGGAGGATACGCAGGGATTATCGCTCCCCTGCCTGACACCAAAGCAGATGGACGCGCTGGGCGTGGATCTTCGTCAAACGCAGTTGGAAAACGCGTCACAGATAAAACGCTGTTTTTTCCTCAATCATCTGTTTCCCGATGCGACCGTAGATTTTGACCAAAAAACGCTGACCCTCAATTTCACACTGCCGCAGAGCAATATGCGTAATCTGCCGCGTGGTTTTGTCAGCCCGGAGAGTTGGGAAAGCGGCATTACATCCGCCTGGTTAAACTACGCGGTAAATGGCGCCAACAACGAGTATATCGGCGAGACGCGCACTCGCGATCGGCAACTGTTCGTGAGTCTCAACAGCGGCGCAAATATGGGCTCATGGCGGCTACGCGACTTTACGACCTGGACCAAAGATTCCAACGACCTCACCCACGTCCAGACCTGGCTTCAGCGGGATGTTCCCAACCTACGTGCGCAGGTCTATGCGGGTGAAACCTATACTTCTGCGCAGATATTCGACTCCGTAGGGCTTCGCGGCCTTGCCATGAAAACCGATGATAATATGCTGCCAGCCAGTCTGAGCGGCTATGCGCCCGAAGTCCGCGGCATCGCTCGCAGCAACGCGACGGTGACGATTCGCCAGAATGGCAACATCATCTATCAGACTAACGTGACGCCCGGCGCCTTTGCGCTGAAAGATCTCTACCCGACCTCGTCAGGCGGCGATCTGTCGGTCACGATTCAGGAAAACGATGGCAGTAAAACCCAATACAGCGTGCCGTTTGCCAGCGTCCCCAATCTGGTACGCACAGGACAATTAAAATATGCGTTGGGCGCCGGTAAATTTCGCCCGGCCAATAACCAGAACGCCCCGCAATTTGCCCAAGGAGAGCTGTTCTTCGGCTGGCAATACGGGCTGACTTTTTACGGCGGCGCGCAGTTTTCCTCCAACTATAATGCGCTCGCGCTCGGTGTGGGCCAGAACCTCGGGCGTTTTGGCGCCTATTCTGTCGACGTGACGCACGCTCGCAGTACGCTGGCGGATAGCAACCACTATACCGGCGCTTCCGTGCGTTTGCGCTACAGCAAGCTTTTGAACGATATCGGCACACGCTTCAATTTCTATTCGCTGCGCTACTCGACCGAAGGCTTCTATACGCTCAGTGACACCACCTATAAAAGAATGAACGGCGGCACGCCGAAGCAGGTCGTGGCGGATGACGGCACCATGGTCACCAGCTATGAGAATGTCTATAACCTGCATATGTCGCGTAAGGCAAAGCATCAGATGCTGCTGTCGCAGCCTTTGGGCGAATGGGGATCGCTGTCGCTCTCGTGGGATCAACAAAGTTACTGGAATACGTCCAGGAAGACCCAGGGGATCCAGTTCTCCTGGAACACGACAATCAAGGACGCTTCTGTCGGCGTCAGCTTTCAGCGCAGCACCAGCCTGTACGATAGCCAACAGGACAATATTCTGTCGGTATCGCTGTCGGTACCGTTCGGCTCGCCACAGCTGGCAACCCGCGCACGCTTTACGACGACGCAGGCAGATTCAACGGAAACAACGAATAGCGCAGGCCTCAGCGGTTATGTGCCGGGTGTGGAAAATATGTACTACAACGTTAGCCAGCGTTACAGCCCTCAGCAGCAGTACGGTGGCGACGCGACGGTTCAGTACGAAGGCCGGTGGGGCAACTACAACCTTGGCTACGGCTATGGCAGCGACTCCCGTAATCTGAGCTACGGCATCAGCGGCGGCGCCGTGCTGCACAGCGGCGGTTTAACCCTCAGCCAGCCGCTAGGCAATACCAATATTCTGGTCAACGCGCCGGGGGCGAGCAACGTGGCGGTTATGAATCATAAAGGGATAAAAACCGACAGCCGCGGTTATGCGGTGATCCCTTACGCCACGCCATATCGCGTGAACCAGGTCGCACTGGATGTCACCACCGTCGGCAACGACGTAGAGCTGGATAACGCGATCGTCAACAAAACGCCGACAGACGGCGCGATGGTACTGGCCAGCATTACCACTCGCCAGGGGGCGAAGGGGATGTTTATCGTCCATTATCGCCGCGAGGTGCTGCCTTTTGGCACCGTGGTGTCGTTGCAGGACGATGACAGTACCAGCGGAATCATCGGCGACGGTGGGAGTCTGTATCTTTCCGGCCTGCCTCGTCAAGGCGCGCTTAAAGCCGTCTGGGGGCGCGACAGCGCGCAAAGCTGCACCATCCACTATCGCTTAAATGAGCAGGACTACCAACCCCGCACCGGACTTTATTCTCAGGAGGTCGAATGTCAGTAATCGCTCGTACCTCCAGCATCGCGCTATTGTTCGCGCTGAGCGCGCCAGCGCTGGCCTACGATGTGTTGATATCCGTCAGCGGCAATCTGATTGGCAACACCTGCGAAGTCTCCGCTAACGCCAAAGAGCAAGACGTTTTCCTGGGCAACATTAGCGCGAAACAATTTAGCGGTGCCGGTGCAGCGAGCCATATTGCCACTCCCTTCACCCTTAAGCTGGAGTCATGCGGCCCCACCTTTTCCGGCGTAAAGATCCGTTTCAGCGGGACGCCCGACCCGGACGAACCGCAACTGATAAAAGTCGCTGATGGCGGGGCCAGCGGCGTGGCGGTGCAAATCCTTGATAAAGAGGGCGTGATGATTCCTCTCAATACTCAAACCGCTGTCTACGGTTCGGCAGGCGACGATAGCGTTCAAATGACTTTTTACGCACGGCTGGCGGCAACCGGAAAAACGATCAATAGCGGAGACGTTTCGGCCGTTGCGACCTGGACTACGGAGTATCAATAATGCGTTTTTTACTTTTTACCGGCTGGCTGCTAGCCGCAGCAAACGTTCAAGCTCTGACCTGGGAAGCTGACATAATCCTCTCACCCACTGCGCTGAGCTATAGCGGCCCGGCGGACTCCGTCATCCCGGGCAGTACTATCGGCTCGGCATGGAGCGCCAGCGCTATCGCAGTAGAGGTTTTCTGGTGCGGTATCGTTTTTTCCTGCACAAAAGGCACCATGGAACCTTCCAGCAGCGCCATCTCGTCCGGTATGACCGTGGCGATGGATGGCGCCAACTACACTATTTTTGAAACCGGTGTACCTGGCATCGGTTTTATTCTCGGGCTGAAAGATGCCAATGGGAAAAACTACATCCCCCTGCAAACAGGCGTCAGCATCACCTACCCAGCAGACGGAGCCGAAGGCTACGCGCCCGCATTAGGCTGGTCAGCCAAGGTGACGTTTATCAAAACAGGAACGGCCTTAAAGTCAGGGGTTTATCAGACACCAACCATTAACGCCGCGATCCTCACCGCCTATAACAACGAAACGAAAACGGCGAAGGTGATTATCAACCCCACCACCATCACGGTGACGGCCAGCGGTTGCACGGTAGGCACCAAAAGCGCCAATGTGAATCTGGGCACGCTCGATGTGCGCACCCTTCCCACCGTGGGCAGCACCTCGCCATCCGGCACGTTTAACGTCAGCCTGACCTGCGATCAGTCAGTGGCGGTCAACGCAGTGATGACCGATCAAACCACGCCATCGAACAGATCGTCGGTCGTAACGCTAACCGGCGAGTCTTCGGCCTCCGGCGTGGGCGTTCAGTTCTTTTATAACGGCAACGGGCCGCTGATGATGGGGCCGGACAGTTCCGCAGCCGGAACGACCAACCAGTTCTTTATCCAAACGACCTCTGCCGCACAGACGCTGTCGCTGCCATTTCAGGCGCAGTACATTCGAACCGGCGATCTGACGCCGGGGTCTGCCAACGCGCTGGCAAGCATTACGTTTTCGTATCAGTAGGAAAAATGTCTGACAAGGAAGAGTGGGAAGCAGAAATGAAAAAGGGCCAAGCTATTTCTAGCTTGGCCCTGAATAGTGGCGGAACGGACGGGACTCGAACCCGCGACCCCCTGCGTGACAGGCAGGTATTCTAACCGACTGAACTACCGCTCCGCTGTGTTCCCTTGGGAACGAGGCGAATATTACGGATTCCCTCGGAAACCGTCAACGCTTTTTCTCTGTTTTTGAATCGTTTGCTGCAAAATTCGCCCATACGCTTATTTTCACAGCAAAATAGCGGTTTTATGCCCGCCAGAGACAGCTTCCGCCCTTCTTCTGCACCAGATCAAGCCGCGATTCATGATTCATCAGCTCTTCATCGGTCGCATAAACAACGCGCAGTTTACTCGCCGCGCGGACAATACGCTGAATTCCGGTATCCCCCACCTGTTGCTGCCCTTCGCCTTCCATCGCAAATTTAATCGACGTCTGCCCACCGGTCATCGTCAGATAGACGTCTGCCAGGATCTGGGCATCGAGAAGCGCGCCGTGCAGCGTACGCTTGGTGTTGTCTATTTCATAGCGCGAGCACAACGCATCGAGGCTGTTACGCTTGCCGGGGAACATTTTCCTCGCCAGCGCCAGGCTATCGGTGACTTTACAAAAGGTATCTGTTTTTGGAATACCGCGATTGAGCTTACTAAACTCATAGTCCATAAAGCCGATATCGAACGATGCGTTATGGATGACCAGCTCCGCGCCGCGAATGTAGTCAAGAAACTCATCGGCAACGTCGGCAAAGGTGGGTTTATCCAGCAAGAACTCGTCGGCGATACCGTGAACGCCGAAGGCTTCAGGGTCCACCAGCCGGTCGGGCTTGAGATAAACGTGGAAGTTGTTGCCGGTCAAACGACGGTTGATTACTTCGACGGCACCGATCTCGATGATCTTGTGACCTTCATAGTGCGCGCCGATCTGGTTCATACCGGTGGTTTCGGTATCCAGAACGATCTGTCGCGTAATTGCAGTGCTCATATCAGTCATTTATGTCAGACTTGCCGTTTTACTTTCGATTGCAGATACAGGAAGTCTACCAGAGATGCTTAAACAGGTAGAAATTTTCACCGATGGCTCTTGCCTTGGTAACCCAGGCCCTGGCGGTTATGGCGCTATTTTACGCTATCGTCAGCGGGAAAAAACCTTTAATGAAGGCTATCGCCTGACCACCAACAACCGGATGGAGCTGATGGCGGCGATCGTCGCGCTGGAAGCGCTGAAAGAACCGTGCACCGTGGTGCTGAGCACCGACAGCCAGTACGTACGCCAGGGGATCACTCAGTGGATCCACAACTGGAAAAAACGTGGCTGGAAGACGGCGGATAAAAAGCCGGTGAAGAATGTCGATCTCTGGAAACGGCTCGATGCGGCCCTCGGCCAGCATGACATCCGCTGGGAATGGGTGAAGGGCCACGCCGGGCATCCGGAGAACGAACGCTGTGATGAGCTGGCACGAGCGGCAGCCTCCGCGCCAACCCACGACGACGTTGGCTACCAGCCGGAAGCCTAAGCGTCCGGCGGTTTACGGTACTGGCGGGTCGCGCCGACCGCCTGCGGGATACGGCTTTTTGCCTTATTTTGTCGCATCGGGTTCAGCGTCAACGGAATGGTGCGTTTACGCGCGACAATCAGTTGCAGACAACCCAGCGCAGGCAAATGGGTGCTCAACATGACGCCCCCCTGCTTCGCCCAGGGCAGCACCTGAAAACGGCTCTGGTGCAGCACTTCAAAATTCAGCAGCGCCAGCCAGTCGAGCTGGCGGGTCATGGTAAACATTCGGCTGTTGTAAGGGACGGATTTGCGCAGCACCGGAAACAGCTTGCGTAGCCCCATCAGGCTCACCGGGTTGAAGCTGCTGATAATCAGCCAGCCGTCATCAATTAACACACGGTCGGCTTCGCGCAGCATACGGTGTGGGTCGCTGCACCAGGGCAACGTATGGGCGAGCAGGCAGGCGTCAACCGACTTCTCGGCAAACGGCAGATGCAGCGGATCGGCCAGTACCTGCATCGGGCTGCCTTCCAGCGAGATATTGACCTGATGTGAGATCGCACAGGCTTCGGTATTGATTTCGGCGCTCAGGTTACCGACCTTGAGCAGGTGAAAACCGTACAACTTTCCGAGCCAGGGTTTCAGTTGACGATCGATAGCCTCGCGATAATATTCACCCCAGGGCAATTGCGCCCACGAGACAGGCGCTGAGACTGTTTGAGGTATCCTTGCCGGTTTCATCACACCTTCCCTACGCTTAAGAGGTAACTAATGAATCTTAACAGTATTCCGGCGTTTCAGGACAACTACATCTGGGTTCTTAATGATGAAACGGGCCGTTGTCTGATTGTCGATCCCGGTGAAGCCGCCCCGGTACTGGCAGCGATCGCCGAAAACGGCTGGCAGCCGGAGGCGATCCTCTTAACCCATCACCACCACGATCACGTTGGCGGCGTGTCGGATCTGCATAGGCATTATCCGAATCTGATCGTTTACGGTCCGGAAGAGACACGTAACAAAGGAACAACAAAAATTGTCGCCGATGGCGATCGGATCCGCGTACTCGACCAGGAATTTCACGTTTTCGCTACACCGGGGCACACTTTAGGACATATCTGTTTCTACAGCGCGCCGTGGCTTTTTTGCGGCGACACCCTGTTTTCCGGGGGCTGCGGACGTTTATTCGAAGGCACGCCAGCCCAGATGTACCGCTCGCTGCAGCGCATTAACACCCTGCCAGAAGAGACGCTAGTTTGTTGCGCACATGAGTATACGCTCTCCAACATGAAGTTCGCCCTGAGCGTTTTACCGCATGATTTGTTCATTAACGAATACTATCGAGAAGTGAAGGAGTTACGCGCAAAAAACCAAATAACACTCCCCACAACTCTGAAAAAGGAGCGTCAAATTAATCTCTTTTTAAGAACGGATGATATTGATTTAATTAATGAAATAAACAAAGAAACAAAGTTGCTACAATCTGAAGAGCGTTTTGCATGGTTACGGTCAAAGAAAGATAACTTCTGATACTTCCGGGTTGCGTTTTCGAAAGTTCGTCGTTATTATCGGTCGTCTTTTAAGCAACTATTGACACACACATGAAGGCAAAAGCGATATTACTCGCCTCTGTCCTGCTCGTGGGGTGCCAGGCGTCACAGCAGGGCAACGTCCAACAGCACGCACAGAGCCTTTCTGCGGCTAGTCAAGGGGAAGCAAGTAAATTCGCAAGTCAGGCACGTTGGATGGACGATGGGACATTCGACATGCAGAATCAGGACTTGTGGGCTTATATTGGCGACGAGCTAAAGATGGGAATCCCGGATAACGCCCGGGTTCGCGAACAGAAACAGAAGTACTTACGAAATAAGAGCTATCTCCACGATGTAACTTTACGGGCAGAGCCGTATATGTACTGGATAGCCGGGCAGGTTAAGAAACGTAACATGCCAATGGAACTGGTATTACTACCCATAGTGGAGAGCGCTTTTGACCCGCACGCAACGTCTGGCGCCAATGCCGCAGGCATCTGGCAGATCATTCCGAGCACAGGGCGCAATTATGGTCTGAAACAGACCCGCAGTTATGACGCACGTCGTGACGTCGTTGCTTCCACAACGGCAGCACTGGATATGATGCAGCGTCTGAACAAAATGTTCGACGGCGACTGGTTATTAACCGTGGCGGCGTATAACAGCGGTGAAGGCCGTGTAATGAAAGCGATGAAGGCGAACAAAGCCCGTGGTAAGCCTACGGACTTCTGGTCACTTCCATTGCCTCAGGAAACGAAGGTCTACGTACCGAAGATGCTGGCTTTGAGCGACATCCTCAAAAACAGCAAACGCTATGGCGTTCGTCTGCCAACAACCGACGAAAGCCGTGCGCTGGCGCGTGTTCGCCTCGATAGCCCGGTTGAGATCTCTCAGCTTGCAGACATGGCTGGTATGCCGGTCAACAAGCTGAAGACCTTCAACGCAGGCGTTAAAGGCTCTACGCTCGGCGCAAGCGGTCCAAAGTACGTGATGGTGCCACAGAAGCATGCAGATCAGCTGCGTGAATCCCTGGCCTCCGGTGAAATTGCCGACCTCCAGCCAACGCTGGTTGCTGACAATACGCCGATGTCCAGCCGCAGCTATCAGGTTCGCTCAGGCGACACGCTGTCAGGTATTGCATCACGCTTAGGCGTGACGACGAAGGACCTGCAGCAGTGGAACAACCTGCGTGGCAGCAACCTGAAAGTGGGCCAGAGCTTAACGGTAGGTGCGGGCAGCAGCGCTGCGCGTCTTGCCGATAACAGCAGCATTACGTACCGCGTACGTAAAGGTGATTCGCTGTCGAGCATTGCAAAGCGTCACGGCGTGAACATCAAAGATGTGATGCGCTGGAATAGTGACACTGGCAACCTGCAGCCGGGCGATCAGCTCACGCTGTATGTTAAGAACAGCGACCGTCCTGACTCCTGACAGGCATCCAGTAAAAAAGGCACCGTTTCCCCCGGTGCCTTTTTTTATATCTTCTGCCCTACCTGCTGGGACTGAATTCGACGATCAATGGATTGTGGTCCGATGCGCGAGTAACCAGCACGGAAGCATCGTTCACGTTCAACCCCCGATAGAAGACGAAGTCCAGCGGACGACCAAACGCCCGGCGGCGCTGATCGTCGTCAAAACGTACCGGGCGCAGCGACATATCGCGCGCAAAACGGTACAGCGCGTTCATACGCGGACGACTCCAGGCGTTGAAATCCCCGGCCATGATCACCGGGCCGTTATGTTGGGCAATCTGTTCGCCGATGGGCATCAGCTGCTTACTGTAGACATCAACGCCAAGGCTAAAGTTAACGGCGTGAATATTCACGACCATCAGCAATCGCGAATCAGGAAGTGGGTAAACGGTCACTAACGCCGATTTCGCCAGACGCAGAATCGGCTCACGTTCACGTAGTGGGCAGCAGTAAACAGGCTGGGCAGCGGACAGGGTCATCACGCCAGAAGGATGATGCGGCAGCGCGAACGCGGGCACCTGATCGGCCGCAAGATAGTTAGTGGTCGCAAACTTTACCAGTTCTGGCGTGGTTTGCGCTTCCTGCAGTAGCACCAGGTGCGCATCTTTACCGTACTTATTCAGCACCGACAGCCATTCAGCGCGCTGCTGCTTAAAGATATTCCACACCAGGATGCGAATATTCTCTTCAGTGCTTAACGGCTTACCCACCGATAATGCCTCGCTCAACCCGGAATACGCGCCCGGCGGCGGGAGGATCCGCTCTGCGGGCTGTCCGGCAATATAGCGCATGGCGTAGGTATTTTTTCGCACTTTCTTTTATAACCTCAATAAGCAAAGAACCCGCCTGATTCCAGGAAGGTTCCTCAGTTATAGGGGCTTTTGCCCACGGTTTCAACGCTATTTGTGATAAAGCTGGGTGAACTTCTGTAAGCCTGTGCTTACCGAAAAAATTCTAACCAAGTACGGCGCGACCCGACTTGTCCAGGCGGCCACTCAAACCGGTCAACAGCAGCGCTCCCACCACAATCAGCGCGCCAATCCACGGCGTTTGTGCCAGACCATAGTGTTCGACGGTTTGTCCCCCCACTACGGAGCCGATAGCAATTCCGACATTAAAAGCGGCGATGTTCAGGCCCGATGCCACATCAACGGCAGCTGGCGTATACTCTTCGGCTTTCTGAACCACATAGACCTGCAAACCTGGCACGTTACCAAAGGCAAACACACCCATCACCAACACCGTTGCCAGCGCAGCATACTGAATTGACGCCGTGAACTGGAAGACCACCAACAGCGCCGCCAGCGCGGCAAAGATAAATTTCAGCGCCGGTACCGCACCGTGCTTATCGGCCAGTTTACCACCCCAGATATTCCCTACTGCGACCGCCACACCGTAGCCTAACAGGATCCAACTGACCGCGTTCGGTGTAAAGCCAGCCAGATTTTGCATCATCGGCGCCAGGAAGGTGAAGGCGGTAAAGACGCCGCCGTAGCCCAGCGCGGTAATCGCGTAAATCATCAGCAGACGCGGGTGAGTCAGCACTTTCAACTGGTCAGTTAAACTTGCTGGTGCACGGCCAGGGATATTACCCGGTACCAGTATGGCGCTGGCAATCAGCGCAATCACGCCCAGTAAAGAAACGGCCAGGAAAGTTTCACGCCAGCCAAAGTGCTGACCGATAAAGGTACCCAGCGGCACACCGGTGACCAGCGCCACGGTCAGGCCACCAAACATAATGGCAATCGCCGAGGCGGCTTTCTCTTTTGGCACCAGACTGGTGGCAATGGTTGAGCCAATGGAAAAGAACACGCCGTGCGCCAGACCAGTCAGCAGACGCGCGACAACTAAGGTGGCGTATCCCGGCGCCTGCCAGGCCAGCAGGTTACCGACGGTAAACAGCACCATCAAGGCCAGCAGCAGCTGTTTGCGCGGCAGTTTGCCCGTCAGGGCCGTGAGCACCGGCGCGCCAATAGCCACACCCAGAGCATAGATGGAAACCAGCATCCCGGCGGAAGGCAAGGAGATGGCAAGCTGTTCAGCAATCGTCGGAACCAGGCCGACAATCACAAATTCGGTTGTGCCAATAGCGAAGGCACTGATCGTTAAGGCTAGTAGCGCCAGCGGCATAATTTACTCCACATCATCAGTATTAAGATGACACGTAGTATGCCGGGGTGTTTAAATAACAAAAATATTCAGAATCTCAATAGAATTTTGCGTCAGGTGCAATAATGAGAGCAACATCAGAAGAGATCGCCATTTTCGTGGCGGTAGTTGAAAGCGGAAGTTTTAGCCGGGCAGCGGAGCAGCTTGGCCAGGCTAACTCGGCGGTGAGCCGGGCGGTAAAGAAGCTGGAATCTAAGCTCGGAGTGAGCCTGCTTAACCGCACCACACGTCAGCTTAATCTGACTGAAGAGGGAGAACGCTACTTTCGTCGCATGCAGGTTGTGCTACAAGAGATGGCCGCGGCGGAAAATGAGCTACTGGATACGCGCAATACGCCGCGTGGTCTGCTGCGGGTCGACGCAGCCACGCCGGTGATGTTGCACTTCCTGATGCCGTTGATTAAGCCGTTTCGCGAACGCTACCCGGAGATGACGCTCTCGCTGGTATCGTCTGAGACCTTTATCAACCTGATTGAGCGTAAGGTGGACGTTGCCATTCGGGCGGGGACATTAACCGACTCCAGTCTACGCGCGCGCCCCCTGTTTAACAGCTATCGTAAGATCATCGCATCGCCGGAGTATATTGCCAGTCATGGCAAGCCGGAGAACGTTGCAGATTTGAAAGAGCACCAGTGCCTTGGTTTCACCGAACCTTCTTCGCTGAACACGTGGCCAGTGTACTGCTGCGATGGGCAGTTTATGGAAGTCAGCTGCGACATTACCTCCAACAGCGGAGAAACACTTAAACAGCTGTGTTTGAACGGCAACGGTATTGCCTGCCTGTCGGATTATATGGTGGATAAAGAGATTGCGAGCGGGGAGTTTGTTGAGCTGTTGGCCGATAAGCGACTGCCTGTCGAAATGCCGTTTAGCGCGGTTTACTACAGTGACCGGGCAGTGAGCACCCGTATCAGGGCGTTTATTGATTTTCTGAGCGAGTACGTGAAGGAGAATCGGTAACGAATCGCACGGCTGATTGGGAGGCCCGGAGTCGACATGAGCGTTTCGTCCGGGCTACCAGAGGGTTTCAGAGGGTTAAAGGGTCATTAGTCCCACTCAGGAGCCAGACCTTCCGGGCTAACCAGGCGGTCGTTGCAGTCCAGCGCGGCGATGGCTTTTTTATCTTCAGCATCTAAT
This sequence comes from Kluyvera sp., assembly GCF_965301105.1. NCBI lineage: Bacteria > Pseudomonadati > Pseudomonadota > Gammaproteobacteria > Enterobacterales > Enterobacteriaceae > Kluyvera > Kluyvera sp. Next base: position 924 of record NZ_CBDKZX010000016.1, on the reverse strand, counting down.
TTCAGATCCTGCGCCAGCAGGTTGCTTGCCAGATTTTCACGTTTAGTAGAAGACGGAATTACCGCATAGCCTTCACCCATTGCCCAGGCCAGAATAACCTGCGCAGGCGTCGCATTATGTTTCTTCGCGATGGCTGCAATCACTTCATCTTTCAGTGCCTTACCGTATGCCAGCGTCATGTAAGAAGTGATATGGATACCGTGCTCGGTAGCCCAATCAACGACTTTGCGATTTTGCAGATACGGTGACAGCTCAATCTGGTTAGTGGCGATATTCTCTGCGCCTACGGCAGCAATAGCGCGCTCCATCAGCGGAATCGTGAAGTTAGAGATCCCGATCTGGCGAGTCAGACCTTGTTTTTTCGCTTCCAGCAGCGCAGCCATAAACTCTTCAACCGCCACGGCATCATTCGGCGACGGCCAGTGGATCAGCGTCAGGTCAACATAGTCGGTACGCAGCTTCTGCAGGCTTTCTTTGAGACTCGCGATCAGCTTGTCTTTGCTCAGGTTTTCAATCCAGATCTTGGTGGTGATGAACAGCTCATTACGCGCAATGCCGCTTTCGGCAATTGCCTGGCCTACGGCCGCTTCGTTGTCATAGATCTGCGCGGTATCGATAGTACGGTAACCAAGCTCCAGCGCGGTTTTAACGGATGCAATAACAACGTCGTCTTTCAGGCGGAAGGTACCGAGACCAAATGCAGGGATTGTCATGATTTTCCTCTTTATTTATCAAAATGGGTTAACTGAGACCATTATGACGAGGGAGAGGATTGAGAAAAAGATCGTGAAATGCAGAGGATTTTTGCTAAAACAGCAATAATTATCCGACGCGCAAAGAAAAAAGCCCTGAGCAAATATGCTCAGGGCTCTTAATAAGTGGCGGAACGGACGGGACTCGAACCCGCGACCCCCTGCGTGACAG
>NZ_CBDKZX010000015.1:0-66019 GCF_965301105.1 Kluyvera sp. | reverse complement strand
TGATATTCAGCGCGCTGGTAAGACTGGCTGCGCTGATTGTGCTATTGATGTTGGGCGGGATTATCGTCTCTCTCGTTATCTCCTCGTGGCCCAGTATGGAGAAGTTCGGCTTCGCCTTCCTGTGGACCAAAGAGTGGGATGCGCCTAACGACATTTACGGCGCGCTGGTACCGATTTACGGTACGCTCGTGACCTCCGTTATCGCCCTGCTGATCGCCGTTCCGGTGAGTTTCGGCATCGCTCTCTTCCTGACCGAACTGGCGCCAAACTGGCTTAAACGCCCATTAGGTATCGCGATTGAACTGCTGGCGGCCATTCCCAGTATCGTTTACGGCATGTGGGGCCTGTTTATCTTCGCGCCGCTGTTCGCGACCTACTTCCAGGAGCCGGTCGGCAATATCCTTTCTAACATCCCGTTTGTCGGCGCGCTGTTCTCCGGCCCGGCCTTTGGTATCGGTATCCTGGCTGCTGGGGTTATCCTCGCCATCATGATCATCCCCTATATCTCCGCCGTAATGCGTGATGTGTTCGAACAAACCCCGGTGATGATGAAAGAGTCGGCCTACGGCATCGGCTGCACCACCTGGGAAGTTATCTGGCGTATCGTCCTGCCGTTCACCAAAAATGGCGTGATCGGCGGCGTGATGCTCGGCCTGGGCCGCGCGCTGGGTGAAACCATGGCGGTCACCTTTATCATCGGCAACACCTACCAGCTCGACAGCGCGTCTCTGTATATGCCGGGTAACAGCATTACCTCCGCGCTGGCGAATGAATTCGCCGAAGCGGAATCCGGCCTGCATGTCTCTGCGCTGATGGAACTGGGTCTGATCCTGTTTGCGATTACCTTTATCGTGCTGGCGGCATCGAAGTTCATGATTATGCGTCTGGCGAAGAATGAGGGGGCACGCTAATGGCAACGCTGGAAATGCAAAACACCGCTGCGCTGGCTGAGTCCCGTCGCAAAATGCAGGCCAGACGCCGCATGAAGAACCGTATCGCGCTGACGCTGTCGATGGCGACCATGATCTTCGGCCTGTTCTGGCTGGTGTGGATCCTGATGGCGACCATCACTCGTGGTATCGACGGGATGTCCCTGGCGCTGTTTACCGAAATGACGCCACCGCCAAATACCGCAGGCGGCGGTCTGGCGAATGCCCTGGCGGGCAGCGGCCTGCTGATTCTGTGGGCGACCGTGTTTGGTACGCCGCTGGGTATTATGGCGGGTATTTACCTGGCCGAGTATGGCCGTAAATCCTGGCTCGCCGAAGTCATTCGCTTTATTAACGACATTCTGCTTTCCGCACCGTCGATCGTCGTGGGCCTGTTCGTCTACACCATCGTCGTGGCGCAAATGCAGCACTTCTCCGGTTGGGCAGGCGTGATTGCGCTGGCGCTGCTGCAGGTACCGATCGTTATTCGTACCACTGAAAACATGCTCAAGCTGGTGCCGGATAGTCTGCGCGAAGCCGCTTATGCGCTGGGTACGCCGAAGTGGAAGATGATCTCCGCGATTACGCTGAAAGCCTCTATCTCCGGAATTATGACCGGTATCCTGCTGGCTATTGCGCGTATCGCCGGTGAAACGGCGCCGCTGCTGTTCACCGCGCTCTCGAACCAGTTCTGGAGCACCGACATGATGCAGCCTATCGCCAACCTGCCGGTGACCATCTTTAAATTTGCGATGAGCCCGTTTGCGGAGTGGCAGCAACTGGCCTGGGCCGGGGTGCTGATTATCACGCTGTGCGTATTGCTGCTGAACATTCTGGCGCGCGTTATTTTCGCGAAGAAGAAACACGGTTAATTTTTTACGGCGCGGCCAACGACGGCGGCGCTGGATGAGGAAGAGATTGAGATGAGTATGGTTAACACAACTCCGGGTAAAATTTCAGTTCGTGACCTGAACTTCTACTACGGCAAATTCCATGCCCTGAAGAACATCAACCTGGATATCGCCAAAAACCAGGTGACGGCGTTTATCGGCCCGTCGGGCTGTGGTAAATCAACGCTGCTGCGTACCTTCAACAAGATGTTTGAGCTGTACCCGGAGCAGCGGGCGGAAGGCGAAATCCTGCTGGATGGCGACAATATTCTCACCAACACCCAGGATATCGCGCTGCTGCGCGCCAAGGTTGGGATGGTGTTCCAGAAGCCGACGCCGTTCCCGATGTCTATCTACGACAACATTGCTTTTGGCGTGCGTCTGTTTGAAAAACTGTCGCGTACCGACATGGATGAACGCGTGCAGTGGGCCTTGACCAAGGCCGCATTATGGAATGAAACCAAAGATAAACTGCACCAGAGCGGGTACTCTCTCTCTGGTGGTCAGCAGCAGCGTCTGTGCATCGCGCGCGGTATCGCGATTCGCCCGGAAGTGCTTCTGTTGGATGAGCCGTGTTCAGCCCTTGACCCGATCTCTACCGGGCGTATCGAAGAGCTGATCACCGAGCTGAAAGAGGATTACACCGTCGTTATCGTTACCCACAACATGCAGCAGGCTGCGCGTTGTTCCGACCACACGGCGTTTATGTACCTGGGCGAGTTGATTGAGTTCAGCAACACGGACGATCTGTTCACCAAGCCCGCGAAGAAACAAACAGAAGATTACATCACCGGTCGTTACGGTTGATTCAGGAGCGCGTTGTGGACAATCTGAACCTTAATAAACATATTTCCGGCCAGTTCAACGCAGAACTGGAGAACATTCGTACCCAGGTGATGACCATGGGCGGCATGGTTGAGCAGCAGCTTTCTGATGCCATTACCGCGATGCACAACCAGGATAGCGAGCTGGCGAAGCGCGTCATTGAAGGCGATAAGAACGTCAACATGATGGAAGTGGCGATCGACGAAGCCTGCGTGCGCATTATCGCCAAGCGTCAGCCAACCGCCAGCGACCTGCGCCTGGTGATGGCGATTATCAAAACCATCGCCGAGCTGGAACGTATTGGCGACGTGGCGGATAAAATTTGCCGCACTGCGCTGGAGAAATTCTCCCAGCAGCACCAGCCGCTGCTGGTCAGCCTGGAGTCGCTGGGCCGCCACACCGTGCAGATGCTGCACGACGTGCTGGATGCGTTCGCGCGCATGGATCTCGACGAAGCGGTGCGTATTTACCGTGAAGACAAGAAAGTTGACCAGGAATATGAAGGCATCGTGCGTCAGCTGATGACCTACATGATGGAAGACTCGCGCACCATTCCAAGCGTGCTGACCGCGCTGTTCTGCGCGCGCTCTATCGAGCGTATCGGCGACCGCTGCCAGAATATCTGCGAATACATCTTCTACTTCGTGAAGGGGCAGGATTTCCGTCACGTGGGCGGCGATGAGCTGGATAAGCTGCTGGCGGGCAAAGATCCGAAAGAGTAATCGCTGAATTCTGCGCCACAAAACCTGTCGTCTTCGCTGAAGCGGCAGGTTTTTGCTTTCTGGCTTTAGCTCTTAGCGCTATTGCCCGTAAAACTGGCGGAATATCACACCGCGCGTTTCCCTATCCCGGTTACCCTGAACGTTCTGCTTCAAACATGGATAAGGAAATAACGTGAAACGACAACTGAGTTGTGCAGCTTTTCTCATCTCCAGCGTGCTGGGATGCGCCTCTTTATCTGCAGTGGCCGCGCCGTTACCCGCTACGCCGAGCCAGGCGATTCCCGTCAGCCAATACATCACACAGGTTAATGCCGACAAAAGCATCACCTACCGCCTGTTCGCGCCAACGGCAAAACGGGTGTCCGTCGTAACGGGCTCCACGCCAGACAGCTTTGTCTCGCATGATATGACCAAAGATGAGCAGGGGATCTGGACGTGGCGAAGCGATGCACAGAAGCCCAACCTGTATGAGTATTATTTTGATGTCGATGGTTTTCGTTCGATTGATACCGGCAGTCGTTACCCAAAACCGCAGCGACAGGTGAATACCAGCCTGATTCTGGTGCCGGGAAGCATTCTGGACGATCGCGCTGTCGCGCATGGTGATGTGCGAACGCTAACCTACCACTCGACGGCGCTCAATGCCGAACGCCGCGTTTATGTCTGGACGCCGCCGGGATATACCGGCAGCGGCGAGCCGTTACCGGTACTCTATTTCTACCATGGCTTCGGTGATACCGGGCTGTCGGCGATTGACCAGGGGCGAATTCCGCAGATGATGGATAACCTGCTGGCAGAGGGAAAAATCAAACCTATGCTGGTGGTCGTGCCGGATACCGAAACTGACGTACCAGAAGCGGTTGCCGAGAATTTCCCGCCGCAGGAGCGAAGGAAATCGTTCTATCCGCTGAATGCGAAGGCTGCGGACAACGAGCTTATGCACGATATTATTCCGCTGATCGGCGAGCGCTTTGATGTCCGCAAGGATGCCGATGGCCGCGCGTTGGCAGGGCTATCGCAAGGCGGATATCAGGCGCTGGTCTCTGGAATGAATCATCTCGACAGTTTTGGCTGGCTGGCCACTTTCAGCGGCGTGACAACCACAACGGTACCGAACGCTGGCGTTGAGTCGCAGTTCAATCATCCGCAGGCCATCAATAAACAACTGCGTAATTTCACCGTTGTGGTGGGCGAGAAAGATAGCGTCACCGGGGCGGATATTGCGGGTCTTAAGAAAGAGCTTGAGCAGAAAGGTATTAAATTCGATTACACGGTCTATCCGGGGTTGAACCATGAAATGGATGTGTGGCGCCCGGCTTACGCTACGTTTGTGCAGAAACTGTTTAAGTGACAGGTAGCCGGATGAGGCGTTGAACGGAAATGCCGGATAAGGCGCAAAGCGCCGCTATCCGGCCTATCCATGCGCGTTGCGCTATCTTATCGCGTAATATCCCAACCGCGCGCCTTCCACAGCCCCGGCAGCTCCGCCAGATCGGTAAACGTCGTCACCTTCGGGTGGTCAATCGGCTTATTGTGCGGATCGGCGCAGAAATAGAACACTTCCATCCCCGCATCAATGCCTGACTGCGCGCCTGCGCTGGAGTCATCCACCAGAATGCAGTTCTCCACGTTTACGTTCATCGCTTTTGCCGCGTGGTGCATCAGCGCCGGGTCCGGCTTCCAGCGCTGGATGTCGTAACCGCTAAACAGTTTGTTTTCGAAATAATGCAACATGCCCAGTTTGCCCAGCGAATGCTGCATTTTGCTGACCGGGCCGTTCGACACGATGCACATCGGAATCGCAACGGAATCGACCAATGCGTTAGCCCCGGCAATCACCTCCAGCTCCGAGTCGAAAAGGCGTGCGACCTCGGCGCGATAAACCGGTTCTAAATCCGCCCGGGCAAGGTTCACCCCGTGCTCGGCGTTGATAATGTCGATAATCTCGTAGAGCTTTACGCCCTTGAAACGTTTAAAAATCTCTTCCAGATCGAGCGTGATGCCAAATGTTTTGAACATGTGGACGTAGGCCCGTGAACAGATTACTTCGCTGTCGACCAGCGTACCGTCACAGTCGAAAAAAACCGCTTCAACTCCGGACATGTCATTTCCTTTTTAACAAGTTTAACGTTTACGTAATGCTGAATTGAGAGACGCAATCGTTGCCGTATAAGCAAAATCAATGAAAAAAAACATCTCACAACCGCGCCTATTGTCGCATTTTGGTATAGGATAGCGACGAATTTTCCTTCCTTGTCTGCGGAAATTGATAATGAGTCAACAACACACCACCCCGGCTTCCGGCCAGGGGATACTGGAGCGCGTGTTTAAACTGCGCGAGCACGGCACGACGGCACGCACCGAAGTGATCGCCGGTTTCACCACCTTCCTGACGATGGTCTACATCGTTTTTGTAAACCCGCAAATTCTTGGCGTGGCCGGAATGGACACCAGCGCGGTGTTCGTGACCACCTGTCTGATTGCGGCGCTGGGCAGTATCCTGATGGGCGTATTTGCTAACCTGCCGGTGGCGCTGGCGCCTGCGATGGGTCTGAACGCCTTCTTCGCGTTCGTGGTTGTGCAGGCTATGGGGCTGCCGTGGCAAGTGGGCATGGGCGCCATTTTCTGGGGCGCTGTCGGCCTGTTGCTGTTGACCATTTTCCGTGTTCGTTACTGGATGATTGCCAATATCCCCGTGAGCCTGCGCGTCGGTATCACCAGCGGTATTGGTCTGTTCATCGGCATGATGGGCCTGAAAAATGCGGGCGTGATTGTCGCAAACCAGGACACGCTGGTTTCCATTGGTAACCTGACTTCACACAGCGTGCTGCTGGGTGTGCTGGGCTTCTTTATTATCGCCATTCTGGCTTCGCGCAATATTCACGCGGCGGTGCTGGTCTCTATCATCGTGACCACTCTGCTGGGCTGGATGCTGGGCGATGTGCATTACAACGGTATTGTCTCCGCGCCGCCGAGCATTACTACCGTCGTGGGCCACGTCGATCTGGCCGGGTCGTTTAACCTCGGTCTGGCGGGCGTTATCTTCTCCTTCATGCTGGTGAACCTGTTCGACTCCTCCGGTACCCTGATCGGCGTGACCGATAAAGCAGGCCTGGCGGATGCGAAAGGTAAATTCCCGCGCATGAAGCAGGCGCTGTTTGTCGATAGCGTCTCCTCGGTAGCCGGTTCCTTTATCGGTACCTCTTCCGTGACGGCCTACATCGAATCTTCCTCCGGCGTTTCCGTAGGCGGTCGTACCGGCCTGACGGCGGTTGTCGTGGGCATTCTGTTCCTGTTGGTGATTTTCCTGTCGCCGCTGGCGGGTATGGTGCCGGGCTACGCAGCCGCGGGCGCGCTGATCTACGTTGGGGTGCTGATGACCTCCAGCCTGTCACGCGTGAAGTGGGATGACCTGACCGAAGCCGTTCCGGCGTTTATTACCGCCGTAATGATGCCGTTCAGCTTCTCCATTACCGAAGGTATCGCGCTGGGCTTTATCTCTTACTGCGTGATGAAAATCGGTACCGGTCGTTTCCGCGACCTCAGCCCGTGCGTGATTGTTGTCGCACTGCTGTTTGTGCTGAAGATTGTGTTTATTGACGCACACTGATGAAATGAACCCTCGCCCCATCGGGGTGAGGGCTTTTAACGAACTTACGCTTTAACGCGCTGAATATACTCGCCAAATGCGGTCAGCTGACCGGTCAAATGATCTAACGTTCCCTGCTCAATCACTTCGCCCAGCTGCGGGTCGACCTTGTTCTGAATCACGCCGCCCATAAACTCCGGCTTGTTCATCACCATCGCATCGAGGAACACCAGAATCTGACGCAGGTGATACTGGCAGCGCGCGCCGCCGATAGCGCCCATTGAGCTGGTCTGAATCAGCACCGGTTTACCTGACAGCGGCTGGTCCGGCAGACGCGACAGCCAGTCGATGGCGTTCTTTAACCCGCCCGGGACGGAATAGTTATATTCAGGGGTGACGATGACCACGCCATCGGCCTGGCGGATCTGCTCAGCCAGCGCTTCAACGCTCTGCGGGAAGCCTTCTTCTTGCTGGAGATCGGCATCGTACAGTGGAATATCGCCAATTGACGGCAGCGCGGAAACGCTCATACCCGCCGGGGCGATCTTAGGCAGGGTGCGTGCCACCATGCCGTTGAATGAACCTTTGCGCAGGCTTCCCAATAACGTAACTACTTTCAACGTTTCTGACATGACTACTCCTTTGCATCATGAGGCTGTTTTCCAGCCGAATCAGTTGAGTATAAGCGCTTTCTCTGCCGGTAGGCTGGTGAATCTCATCAACCTCGCCGCCGGTTCGTTGGCTCGCGTCTGCGCGTCGGGCAGGCTGCGCCAGCCGTATTTACCGTCGAACTCCCACACTTTCAGCTTTTCAATCGCCGGCGAGGCGCATAGCGACCACACCAGCACGTCTTCCGCATCGCAGATCGCTTCGAGATGGTCGGTATTGGCTGAACGCAGGCGACCGGAACCCGGCAGTAGCTGGAGCATTTGCGGGGAATCATGGTGCACGTCGCCGGACATTTTGAGCACGCTCTGGCGCAGCGTAATCAGCTGGGCACGCGCTTCATGCGGATCATTCTGGTTGTTGATCCACAGATTTTCATTACTGGTAAAACGGTAGTTTTCCATGATGGTGGCCTGCGGGGTGTTGCGCAGCACGCGCAGTAGCTCCATATCGAGACCGCAGTGCCCTTCGGTGGTCAGCGCGACGCCGACGATGTTACCCGCATAGGCGATGGAAAAATCAGGTAGATGGCTATCTTTGAAATACGGTTTGCCGTCTTCAGGCGTAACGATTTCCGGTAATTCACTGATGCCGTAAAGCATAAACAGCAGCTCGGCCAGCAGCGCGCGCGAAGCCAGATAGCGCGTACGGCGGTGTGCCGGCAGCTGGCGTGCGATGTTATGACTGGTGGAGGACAACCGTACCGATAGTAGATGCCCGTCCTTAAGGATCCCTCTTGCAAAGTGCGTCGCCATTTTTCGCTCCGTGATTAATGGACTGTGGTGATGAGGAGAGTATCATTTACGACACTGATGATCAGGTTTTACTGCCTAAAAATGCGATTGAAAAGGGGTATTACGAGACTTTTACACTTTCCCCTAACTGAAATGGACTATTTTTACGAATAATCAATCAGGAAACAGCGAGATATAAGGCTTTAAGCGTTTCGCGCAGCCAAATTATTTTCGGGTTGTGACTATTTCGTTTATGCCAGAGTAGGGTAAACGGCACCTGCAGTTTGTCCCGTTGCGCAGCATCGAAAGGCAGAGGGCGGGCCACCAGAGGTAGCTGGTGGAGCTGATTATAATACTGGCAGTAGCGTGGCGCAGTGGCCAGCATGGTGTGATCCGGCTGAGCGGCCATAAACAGCGACTGTTCGAACCCCGGCAGGCTTAGGGCGATATTGCGCTCACGCCCCATTTCCTGGAGCACATCATCCAGCGCCCAGGTATCACTCTGTTCCCAGCAGATGCTGATGTGCGGATAGCGTAGAAACGTCTCCAGATTCCACTCTTCCTGTAGTGCGGGATGATCCTCGCGCAACCACACCCACGGCAAATCGGTAAACAGCACCTCGTAGTCGATCGACAGCGGCAGTAGACTCAACAGTTCGCGGGATCGTGGATGGCTTTCGCGGCCGGTGAAGCCAATATCCACTTCGCCGCGAATGATGGCATCCAGGGAATCATAGTCCCAGCTACGGACTTTGATCGTTGCCTGGGGATAACGTTGATAGATCTGTCTGGAGAGTGCGTTGAACATGATCATGATCAGCGGCGACTCGGCCACCAGATCGAATTTCAACCCGCGCGGCGTTTCATGATGCGGCTTATCGAGCAGCTGATTGCCCATCTGCATCCACTCCGCCAGGCTCTGCTCCATGCTGAACATCAGCGGTGTTGGCGTCAGCCCTAGCGGGGTGTTCACAAATAACGGATCGTCGAACCAGGCTCTCAGCTTTGCCAGCGACTTGCTCACCGCCGACGGCGTGACGTTCATCCGTTTGGCGGTTTTGGTGACGCTGCGCTCCTGCATCAGGAGCTGCAGGCAGAGCAGTAGATTAAGATCGAGACTGGTGAGCGATTTCTTCATGAGCAGGCGCGGACCGGTTAGGGGCAACTGAGATAATCAGCATGATGCTCACTATGCTACAGCCAATCAGAATCCCGATCAGCATATTCAGCGCATCAATACCGAGGATAGCCGCCAGCCAAATCCACAGCGACGAACCGCAAACCTGCGCAATACCCAGCGCAGAGCTGGCGACGCCTGCACGCAGCGAGAACGGACCCAACGCCTGGCTCATCGCCACGCCGAATCCCACCGAGAAGCCCGCACAGATCAAGGTCAGCCCAAAGAGGGTGAATGCGTGCGTCGTGGCAAGGATTAATACAATGCCTGCAGCCATGAATAGCGCTTGTGAGGTGAGCATCAGGGTGCGGGGTTTAAACAGGCTCAGAGCGAACGGCGTAGAGAACGAGACCGCCATGCTGATACCTGCGGTCATTGCCATCGTTGTTGCGTATTCGCCGCGGTCGAAGCCCATCACTTCCATCAGCAGCACCGGAGAAGTATTCACGAAGGTCAGAATAACCGACACGCTGAGGGTGGTTATCGCCAGACGACTGAGGAAAAAGCGGTTTACCAGCGACTCGACGCCATCGTTGGATTTTGAAGAAGCAGCCTGCGCATTCGGGCGCGACTCACGCAGAATAAACACGGACAGCAGACACACGACCACGCCCATGCCAATCATGGTGTAGAACAGGCTCTGCCACGGATATTTGAGCATAATCAGATGCCCCATCACCGGCGCCAGTACCGGCACGATGCAGGTAATGCCGTTCAACAGCGATAGCACCTTGGCCCGGCGACGATCGTCGAGCGTATCGCGCAGAATAGCGAATGCGACCACGTAGCAGCAGCCCGCACCGACGCCCTGAATAAAACGGCCAACCAGAAATGGCGTGCCGCTCTCCGCTAACGCGCAGAGGCCGGAAGCCACGATGTAAATCAGCGCACCGACAATGGCGACGGGTTTACGTCCGGACTGGTCGGCCACCTTGCCGGCAAACAGCATCGCGGTCGCCATCCCCGCCAGATAGACCGAAAACGCGATATGCAGTTGCGCCTCGCTGGCCTGCAAATCAGCCGCAATGCGGGGCAACCCGACCAGGTACATATCGATACCGGCGGGATAAAGTAAAACTAAGGCAAAACTACAAAGAAGAAAGCGTGTCATGGCGGCCTCACAAAAAGTGTGGCGCTAAGCATACGGGGTGTCGCGCGAGGCGACGAGTTGCCATTTGGACAACAGTGATTGCCTGAAAGGAAATCTACTTCCAGACTCTCGCCATCCCTTCGCTTTCCGGACGGACAGATTCAAAGCCAAATTTGGCGTACAGCTCCGGAACATCCGCCACCAGAGTCACATAAGCGCCTTTAAAAGCGTTAGCGTCCAGCCAGGCGATGAGCGCTTCCATGATCTGCCGACCCAGGCCTTTTCCCTGATGATCAGGGTCCACCGCGATGTCCACGATATCAAAGTTCAGCGCGCCGTCGCCAACGATGCGACCCATGCCAACTGGCATACCTTGCCAGAGGATATGCACGCCGTAGCAGCTGCGCGGCAGACCGGCCTTTGCGGCATCCAGCGGGCGGGGGGACAGGCCGGAAATTTTACGCAGGCGGCAAAAGTCCTCAGCGGAGGGAACGGTGGGGATTAAGGTATATTCAGCGACCATCTCGATAACCTTTTAATGAGGGGTTATCTGGTTTTAGCAGTTGGAAGACGGAAAGTAAAAACCCGAATTCACTGGTGCGAATTCGGGTTCGATTGCTTACTTGCCGATACAGAAGCTGGAGAAAATCCGCCCCAGCAGATCGTCGGAGGTAAATTCCCCGGTGATCTCGCTCAGGCACTGCTGAGACAGCCTCAGCTCTTCTGCCAGCAGCTCACCGGCCCACGCGCCTAACAGCTGCGCTTTGCCCTGCTGAAGGTGTTCTGCGGCGTCGGAGAGCGCCTGCAGGTGGCGACGACGTGCCAGGAAGCCGCCTTCCATGTTGTTTTCGAAGCCCATGCTCTGTTTGAGATGGTTACGCAGTACGTCAACGCCTTCGCCGGTGCGCGCGGAGAGGCGCACAAGTGAGTAGTCATTCACTTCGCTCAGACCCAGCGTCTCGCCGGTAATATCCGCTTTGTTACGCACTACGGTAATCGGCAGATTTTTCGGCAGACGGGCGATAAAGTCCGGCCAGATCTCCGCCGGGTCGGTGGCGCTGGTGGTGGTGCCATCAACCATAAACAGCACGCGGTCGGCCTGCTCAATTTCCTGCCACGCGCGCTCAATACCGATACGCTCCACTTCATCGTTAGCGTCGCGCAGACCCGCGGTGTCGATGATATGCAGCGGCATGCCGTCGATGTGGATGTGCTCGCGCAGGACGTCGCGGGTGGTGCCGGCAATATCGGTCACAATTGCAGCTTCGCGGCCCGCCAGGGCGTTCAGCAGGCTCGATTTCCCGGCGTTCGGGCGACCGGCAATCACGACCTTCATCCCTTCACGCAGCAGGCTGCCCTGACGCGCTTCGGCGCGCACCGCGTCGAGGTCGGCAATCACATCGTTGAGCTGCGCTTCGATTTTCCCATCGGAAAGGAAGTCGATCTCTTCGTCCGGGAAGTCGATAGCCGCTTCCACATAGATGCGCAGGTGAGTAAGTGCTTCCACAAGGTGATTAACACGTGCCGAGAAGGCACCTTGTAGCGAGTTTAGCGCGGAGCGGGCCGCCTGCTCGGAGCTCGCGTCAATCAGGTCGGCAATCGCCTCAGCTTGCGCCAGGTCGAGCTTATCGTTGAGGAACGCACGCTCGGAGAACTCTCCCGGGTTGGCGATACGCACGCCCGGCAGCGTCAGAATACGTTTCAGCAGCAGGTCGAGGATCACCGGGCCGCCGTGGCCCTGTAGCTCCAGCACGTCTTCACCGGTAAAGGAGTTCGGGCCGGGGAACCACAGCGCAATGCCCTGATCCAGCGCGCTGCCGTCGACGTCTTTAAACGGCAGGTAGTCGGCATAGCGCGGCTTTGGTAGCTTGCCCAGCACCGCCTGCGCCACATCGCGCGCCTTCAGGCCGGAGATACGCAGAATGCCCACACCACCGCGTCCCGGTGGGGTGGCCTGGGCGACGATAGTGTCGTTTTGGCTCATGGTTTTTCTCAACTGTGATGCAAATAAAAAAGGCGGTCATTCGACCGCCTTCCATTTTAGCTTGTGCTTAACACCGAATCAGGATTTTTTCTTCTCGCGGCTATGCAGGCCACGTTTTTCCAGACCACGGTAAATCAGCTGCTGCTGAATAATGGTTACCAGGTTGCTGACGATATAGTACAGCACCAGACCTGACGGGAACCACAGGAAGAACACGGTGAAGATGACCGGCATAAAGGTCATGATCTTCTGCTGCATCGGGTCGGTCACGGTGGTCGGCGACATCTTCTGGATGAAGAACATCGTCGCGCCCATGATGATCGGCAGGATGTAGTACGGGTCTTGTGCAGACAGGTCGTGGATCCACAGGATAAACGGCGCATGACGCAGTTCAACCGAGGCGCTCAGCATGTAGTACAGCGCAAGGAAGATTGGCATCTGGATAATCAGCGGGAAGCAGCCACCCAGCGGGTTAACCTTCTCAGCTTTATACAGAGCCATCATTTCCTGGCTTTGACGCTGTTTGTCATCGCCCAGACGCTCACGCATGGCCTGAATCTTCGGCTGCAGCATACGCATCTTCGCCATGGAGGTGTACTGCGCTTTGGTCAGCGGGTACATGATGCCACGAACGATAAAGGTGATAACGATGATGGAGAAGCCCCAGTTGCCCAGGAAGCTATGGATCCATTTCAGCAGTTTGAACAGCGGCTGAGAGATGAACCACAGCCAGCCGTAGTCAACGGTCAGGTCAAGGTGCGGCGCAACGGCAGCCATTTTGTCCTGAATTGCCGGGCCAACCCACAGGGTGCTGTTCAGCTTATCTGCCTGGCCTGGTTGAACCAGAACCGGCTGAGATTTGTAGCCGATAGCCACTACACCGTTACCGAGGTTGGCAGTGTAGAAGTTATTCGTACCGTTGTTTTCTGGAACCCATGCAGTCGTGAAGTACTGCTGCAGCATGGCAACCCAACCGTTTTTAGTGTTGGTGTTCAGGTTCTCGTTATCGATGATGGTATCGAATTTGTATTTTTCGTACTTGGAGTCAGACGTTGAATACGCTGCGCCACGGAACGTGTGCATGGTAGACAGGCCGCCGGTCTGCGTATCACGCGCAGTAGGTAGGGCCGCAGTCTGCTTCAGCTGACCGAAGGTAGACACTTCCAGCGGTTTGTCGCTGGCGTTCTTCACGTCGTAACCCACGTTCACCGCATAATCACCGCGTTTCAGGGTGAAGGTTTTGGTGAAGACGTTACCGGCTTTATCGGTGTAGGTCAGCGGAATGACGATTTCGTTCTGACCATCGGCCAGTACAAACGCATCTTTATCGACGTTATACAGCGGACGCGGGCCGTTAGCCGGGTTGTCCGGGCCGTCACGACCGGTTAAGCCGCTCTGTGCCTGATAGACGAACTGTGGCGTGGTTTCCAGTAACTGGAACGGTTCGTTAGACTTCAGTGCTTTCGGGTATGCCGGAAGCAGCGCTTGCTCAATATCACCACCGCGAGTGTTGATAGTCAGTTCAAGCACATCAGTTTTAACCGTAATCAGTTTTCCTTGGCCACTGGCCGGTACGCCCTGGTCGGCGGCGCTACCCGCTGCTGTGGTCGTAGTCTGCGTGGTCTGCTGCTGGGTCTGAGGATTGTTATCCTGCTCCCAGGCTTGCCAGATCATGAAAGACACGAACAACAAAGCGATGATAAGAAGATTGCGTTGCGAATCCATCGTTAGTGTTCTCTGGTATCAAATGGTCCAGGCGGGACGGGGTCGTCACCACCAGGGTGTAAAGGGTGGCATTTTAATACGCGTTTCACTGTCAACCAACTGCCTTTTATCACTCCAAACCTGCGCAATGCCTCAATTCCGTATTGAGAACAGGTTGGCGTGAAACGGCAATGCGGCCCGAGTAGCGGACTAATCAGGCGCTGATAGACCCGAATCAGGCCTATCAGGAGCCGGGATACAGGCGACAGTGACGGCGCCATAACTTTTCCAACGCTTCCGAGAGAGCACGGTTATCGAGGTCGGCAACCCCCTTCTTAGCCACCACCACGAAATCCATTGGCGGGAGTTCATGTTGACGCAAACGAAAACTTTCACGCGTCAGACGTTTAATCCGATTGCGTTCATGTGCGCGTTTAACGTTTTTCTTGGCGACGGTAAGACCGATGCGGGGATGCCCCAGCGAATTCAGGCGGCCGAGGATGGTGATTTGCGGCGTGCCAGCCCGTTGTGGCTGCTGGAAGACGAATGTGAAATGAGTGGGAGTTAACAAACGTAACTCCCTGGGAAATGCGAGCTTAACCACTCAGGGGTTAGCTTTATTACTTGGAAACGGTCAGACGAGCGCGGCCTTTAGCACGACGACGTGCCAGAACCTGACGACCATTTTTAGTAGCCATACGAGCACGGAAGCCGTGAGAACGGTTGCGCTTCAGTACAGACGGTTGAAAAGTGCGTTTCATGGCGATTTCTACCTAAACTTGAATAAATTCAATGGCTTTATTGGATATCCGAACGAAAATCGCACGACGGATGCCGAAGCCATGGGTGATTAAAGAGGCCGGATTGTAATAATTGTACACTCCGGAGTCAATTCTCTTTCCTTATTTACCGCGTAAAAAACCGCGTTTGACCGCTGTTTTTTGCCCGGCAAATGGGCAGCGTCCCTCACCGAAATTCGAGCGGTACACGCCGGGTGGGGGATTATACGGGCTGCCGATTAAAGCGCAAGGATCATCCTGGATCTTTGTTAGATCATTTAAGCAGAAATTTGTCGCTAGTCATTAATTTTTCCAATATGCGAAGGAAATCGTGCCTTCTCTCTGCCGGGATCGTTTACACTTAGCGCTTCTGGATCCTCCCTGTGGATAAATCGGGAAGAATCTGTGAGAAACAGAAGATCTCTGGCGCAGTTTACGCTATGATCCTCGGCCCGATCGCGATCGGTGGATCGTAAAAGGGGAAAATAACCGCGTTCTTTCAGCACAGTGTCTGAGAGAGGCCGTTGAAAACCGCAGATAGCGGTTCGCGCGTCACCCGCTTGCATCGGGTCTTTTCGACGTGTGCCAAAAATCACGAATTTTTAATCTTATACACAGCATCGTTCGGGCTGCATTTGCGCAGCGGCTGAATGAATCCCCGACAGCATTGCGTTTCGCTGACGGCAGGATCGTCAGGAGGTAGCCTGCAGGTTTGCCTGGAGGATGATGTGTATCGACTTTTTTCGAGTGGAGTCCGCCGTGTCACTTTCGCTTTGGCAGCAATGTCTTGCCCGATTGCAGGATGAGTTACCAGCCACAGAATTCAGCATGTGGATCCGCCCTTTGCAGGCGGAACTGAGCGATAACACGCTGGCTTTGTACGCGCCAAATCGTTTTGTACTTGATTGGGTAAGAGATAAATACCTCAATAACATCAACGGTCTGTTGAATGATTTCTGCGGTGCGGATGCCCCGCAGCTGCGTTTTGAGGTGGGCACCAAGCCCGTGACCCAAACGTTAAGAGAGACGGCCAACGTCAGCGCTCCGGCGCAAACCGCCCAGGTGCACGCGCCGCGCGTCGCCCCGGCACCGCGCGCAGGCTGGGATAACGTCCCGGCGCCCGCTGAGCCTTCTTACCGCTCCAACGTCAACGTTAAACACACCTTTGATAACTTCGTCGAAGGTAAATCGAACCAGCTCGCCCGCGCGGCGGCGCGCCAGGTGGCGGATAACCCTGGCGGCGCTTATAACCCGCTGTTCCTGTACGGCGGTACCGGTTTGGGTAAAACGCACCTGCTGCACGCGGTGGGCAACGGCATTATCGCCCGTAAACCGAACGCCAAAGTGGTGTATATGCACTCCGAGCGTTTTGTCCAGGACATGGTAAAAGCCCTGCAAAACAATGCGATCGAAGAGTTTAAACGCTACTACCGCTCCGTTGACGCGCTGCTGATCGATGACATTCAATTCTTCGCCAACAAAGAGCGCTCGCAGGAAGAGTTCTTCCATACCTTCAACGCCCTGTTGGAAGGTAATCAACAGATCATCCTCACGTCGGATCGCTATCCGAAAGAGATCAACGGTGTAGAAGATCGTCTGAAGTCCCGCTTTGGCTGGGGGCTGACGGTGGCGATCGAACCGCCTGAGCTTGAGACCCGCGTCGCTATCCTGATGAAAAAAGCCGACGAAAACGACATTCGTCTGCCCGGTGAGGTGGCGTTCTTCATTGCCAAGCGTCTACGCTCTAACGTGCGTGAGCTGGAAGGGGCACTGAACCGCGTTATCGCCAACGCCAACTTTACTGGCCGGGCGATCACTATCGATTTCGTGCGCGAAGCGCTGCGCGACCTGCTGGCATTGCAGGAAAAGCTGGTCACCATCGACAATATTCAGAAGACGGTGGCGGAGTACTACAAAATTAAAGTGGCGGACCTGCTCTCCAAACGACGTTCTCGTTCGGTAGCGCGTCCGCGCCAGATGGCGATGGCGTTGGCGAAAGAACTCACCAACCACAGTCTGCCGGAGATTGGCGATGCGTTTGGTGGCCGTGACCATACCACCGTGCTGCACGCCTGCCGTAAGATTGAACAGCTGCGTGAAGAAAGCCACGATATCAAAGAAGACTTTTCCAATTTAATCAGAACATTGTCGTCGTGATCCTATGAAATTTACCGTAGAACGTGAACATTTATTAAAACCGTTACAACAGGTGAGTGGCCCGTTAGGCGGGCGTCCGACATTGCCGATTCTGGGTAACCTGTTGCTGCAGGTCGCGGACGGCACGCTGTCGCTGACCGGTACCGATTTGGAAATGGAAATGGTAGCGCGCGTGGCGCTGCTGCAGGCACATGAACCGGGCGCGACTACCGTCCCGGCGCGTAAATTCTTCGATATTTGCCGCGGCTTGCCGGAAGGTGCGGAAATCGCCGTCCAGCTGGAGGGCGACCGTATGCTGGTGCGCTCTGGCCGTAGCCGCTTCTCGCTCTCTACGCTGCCTGCCGCCGACTTCCCGAACCTTGACGACTGGCAGAGCGACGTGGAATTCACGCTACCGCAGGCCACAATGAAACGCCTGATTGAAGCCACCCAGTTCTCGATGGCCCATCAGGATGTGCGTTATTACTTAAACGGTATGCTGTTCGAAACCGAAGGCGAAGAGCTGCGTACCGTGGCGACCGACGGCCACCGTCTGGCGGTCTGCTCTATGCCGGTGGGCCAGTCCCTGCCGAGCCATTCGGTGATCGTGCCGCGTAAAGGCGTCATTGAACTGATGCGTATGCTCGACGGCGGCGATACGCCGCTGCGCGTGCAGATCGGCAGCAACAACATCCGTGCGCACGTTGGCGACTTTATCTTTACTTCCAAGCTGGTTGACGGTCGTTTCCCGGATTATCGCCGCGTATTGCCGAAGAACCCGGATAAACATCTGGAAGCGGGCTGCGATATTCTCAAACAGGCCTTTGCCCGCGCGGCGATTCTCTCGAACGAGAAATTCCGCGGCGTGCGCCTGTACGTCAGCGAAAACCAGCTGAAAATCACCGCCAATAACCCGGAACAGGAAGAAGCGGAAGAGATCCTGGATGTCACCTATCCAGGAACCGAGCTTGAAATCGGTTTTAACGTCAGCTACGTACTGGACGTGCTCAATGCGCTGAAGTGCGAAAATGTGCGCATCATGCTGACTGACTCCGTGTCCAGCGTACAGATTGAAGATGCGGCGTCTCAGAGTGCTGCTTACGTTGTTATGCCAATGAGACTGTAATGTCGCTCACCCGTCTGTTGATCCGCGATTTTCGCAATATTGAAAACGCGGATCTTGCTTTATCCCCCGGCTTTAACTTCCTGGTTGGCGCCAATGGCAGCGGCAAAACCAGCGTGCTGGAAGCCATCTATACGCTCGGCCATGGCCGGGCGTTTCGCAGTTTGCAGATTGGCCGCGTGATTCGCCACGAGCAGGAATCTTTCGTGCTGCATGGTCGTTTACAGGGCGCAGAGCGCGAAACGTCAATCGGCCTGACCAAAGACAAACTGGGTGACAGCAAAGTGCGC
Source organism: Kluyvera sp. (assembly GCF_965301105.1). Lineage (NCBI taxonomy): Bacteria > Pseudomonadati > Pseudomonadota > Gammaproteobacteria > Enterobacterales > Enterobacteriaceae > Kluyvera > Kluyvera sp. Next base: position 47,381 of record NZ_CBDKZX010000015.1, on the reverse strand, counting down.
ATCGACGGCACCGACGGCCACAAGGTTGCCGAGCTGGCGCTGTTGATGCCAATGCAACTGATTACGCCCGAGGGGTTTACTTTACTCAACGGCGGCCCCAAATACAGAAGAGCGTTCCTCGATTGGGGATGCTTCCACAACGAAGCCGGATTCTTCAACGCCTGGAGCAACCTGAAGCGGTTGCTCAAGCAGCGCAATGCCGCGCTGCGCCAGGTGAGCCGCTACGCGCAGCTGCGTCCATGGGATCTCGAACTTATCCCGCTGGCCGAGCAAATCAGCCGCTGGCGGGCGGAATACAGCGCCGGTATCGCCGAAGATATGGCCGATACCTGCCAACAATTTCTTCCGGAGTTCTCTTTGACCTTCTCCTTCCAGCGCGGCTGGGAGAAAGAAACCGATTATGCCGAAGTGCTGGAGAGAAACTTCGAACGCGACCGTATGCTGACCTACACGGCACACGGCCCGCACAAGGCGGACTTCCGCATTCGCGCCGACGGCGCGCCGGTGGAAGACACCTTATCGCGCGGGCAGCTTAAGCTGCTGATGTGCGCGCTACGCCTGGCGCAGGGCGAGTTTCTGACCCGCGAGAGCGGCAGACGCTGCCTGTACCTGATAGATGATTTTGCCTCGGAACTTGACGACGCGCGGCGTGGCCTGCTGGCCAGCCGTTTAAAAGCCACGCAGTCTCAGGTTTTCGTCAGCGCCATTAGCGCTGAACACGTTCTGGACATGTCGGATGAAAATTCGAAGATGTTTACCGTGGAAAAGGGTAAAATAACGGATTAACCCAAGATTAAATGAGCGAGAAACGTTGATGTCGAATTCTTATGACTCCTCCAGTATCAAAGTCCTGAAAGGGCTGGATGCGGTGCGTAAGCGCCCGGGTATGTATATCGGCGACACGGATGACGGCACCGGTCTGCACCACATGGTATTCGAGGTTGTGGATAACGCTATCGACGAAGCGCTCGCTGGTTACTGCAAAGATATCATCGTCACCATCCACAGCGACAACTCTGTCTCCGTACAGGATGATGGCCGCGGCATCCCTACCGGGATTCACCCGGAAGAGGGCGTCTCCGCGGCGGAAGTTATCATGACCGTGCTGCACGCCGGCGGTAAATTCGATGATAACTCCTATAAAGTGTCCGGCGGTCTGCACGGTGTGGGCGTCTCGGTTGTTAACGCCCTGTCCCAGAAGCTGGAGCTGGTTATCCAGCGTGATAACAAAATTCACCGTCAGATCTATGAGCACGGCGTGCCGCAGGCACCGCTGGCGGTTACGGGTGATACCGAAAAAACCGGTACCATGGTGCGTTTCTGGCCGAGCTATGAAACCTTCACCAACGTCACCGAATTCGAATATGACATTCTGGCGAAACGTCTGCGCGAGCTGTCGTTCCTGAACTCCGGCGTGTCCATCCGTCTGCGCGACAAGCGTGACGGCAAAGAAGACCATTTCCACTACGAAGGCGGCATCAAGGCGTTCGTTGAGTACCTCAACAAGAACAAAACGCCGATCCACCCGAATATCTTCTATTTCTCTACCGAAAAAGACGGTATCGGCGTTGAAGTGGCGCTGCAGTGGAACGATGGTTTCCAGGAAAACATCTACTGCTTCACCAACAACATTCCGCAGCGTGACGGCGGTACTCACCTTGCAGGCTTCCGTGCGGCGATGACCCGTACCCTGAACGCCTACATGGACAAAGAAGGCTACAGCAAAAAAGCCAAAGTCAGCGCCACCGGTGATGATGCCCGTGAAGGCCTGATTGCGGTGGTTTCCGTGAAGGTGCCGGATCCGAAGTTCTCCTCGCAGACCAAAGACAAGCTGGTCTCCTCCGAGGTGAAATCGGCGGTTGAACAGCAGATGAACGAACTGCTGGCCGAATACCTGCTGGAAAACCCGTCCGACGCGAAAATCGTGGTCGGCAAGATTATCGATGCGGCGCGTGCCCGTGAAGCGGCGCGTAAAGCCCGTGAAATGACCCGTCGTAAAGGCGCGCTGGACCTCGCTGGCCTGCCGGGCAAACTGGCCGACTGCCAGGAACGCGACCCGGCGCTGTCTGAACTGTACCTCGTGGAAGGGGACTCCGCGGGCGGCTCTGCGAAGCAGGGGCGTAACCGTAAGAACCAGGCGATTCTGCCGCTGAAGGGTAAAATCCTCAACGTTGAGAAAGCGCGCTTCGACAAGATGCTCTCTTCTCAGGAAGTGGCGACGCTGATTACCGCGCTGGGCTGCGGCATCGGTCGCGACGAGTACAACCCGGACAAACTGCGTTACCACAGCATCATCATCATGACCGATGCGGACGTCGACGGCTCGCACATTCGTACGCTGCTGTTGACCTTCTTCTACCGTCAGATGCCGGAAATCGTTGAACGCGGCCATGTCTACATTGCGCAGCCACCGCTGTACAAAGTGAAGAAAGGCAAGCAGGAACAGTACATCAAAGACGACGAAGCGATGGATCAGTACCAGATTTCCATTGCGCTTGATGGCGCAACCCTGCATACCAACGCCAGCGCTCCGGCGTTAGCGGGTGAGCCGCTGGAAAAACTGGTTGCCGAATTCAACGCCACCCAGAAAATGATCAATCGTATGGAACGTCGCTTCCCGAAAGCGCTGCTGAAAGAGCTTATCTATCAGCCAACGCTGGTGGAGGCCGATCTCTCCGACGAACAGAAAGTCACCCGTTGGGTGAACGCGCTGGTGACCGAGCTGAACGAAAAAGAGCAGCACGGCAGCCTGTGGAAGTTTGATATTCAGCACAATGCTGAACAGCAGCAGTTCGAGCCGATTATCCGCGTTCGTACCCACGGCGTGGATACCGACTATGTGCTGGATAGCGAATTCGTTAACGGTGCTGAATACCGTCGTATCTTCACGCTGGGCGAGAAGCTGCGTGGTCTGGTGGAAGAAGATGCGTTCATTGAACGTGGCGAACGTCGTCAACCGGTTGCCAGCTTCGAGCAGGCGCTGGATTGGCTGGTGAAAGAGTCCCGCCGTGGCCTTGCGATTCAGCGTTATAAAGGTCTGGGCGAGATGAACCCGGAACAGCTGTGGGAAACCACCATGGATCCGGACAGCCGTCGCATGCTGCGCGTTACCGTGAAAGACGCGATTGCCGCTGACCAGCTGTTCACCACCCTGATGGGTGATGCCGTTGAGCCGCGTCGTGCGTTTATCGAAGAGAACGCCCTGAAGGCGGCGAACATCGATATCTAATCCGTATCGTAGCCTCGACGTCGGGGAATTAACGCGAAAAACGCCTGAATTTTTTCAGGCGTTTTTTTATGCCTTGCGTACGCGAACTATACTTCACTACGTCTTCTCTTTAGCGTAATTCGAGGTGGAAAATGGGGCTTTTCGATGATGTGGTCGGTTCGCTGCTCAGCGGTGATGCGGGTAAATATCAGGCTATCCTGAGCTGGGTCAACGAGCAGGGGGGAATACAGGCGCTGCTGGAGAAACTGCAAAGCGGCGGGCTGGGTGACATTGTCTCATCTTGGATAAGTAATCAGCAAAATAATCAATCCATTAGCAGCGATCAGGTAGTCTCGGCGCTTGGTACGCCTGCCGTTGCCGATCTCGGTGAAAAGCTCGGTACTGATGCCAGCTCCGCCTCGACGATGCTGGCGGAATACCTGCCGAAAATCGTCGATGCGCTGTCGCCGAAGGGTGAGGTCGATCCGCAGGCGCACAACGACCTGTTATCCGCCGGAATGGACCTGCTCAAGGGCGGTAAGTTATTTGGCTAAGGCCATGTAAAAGGGGAGAACGCGCAACGCGTTGTATCCCCGTTTAAAGCCGCCTTTGCTGCTGTTTTTTGCGCTAAATCGAGTTAGCATGAGGGCAGGCTCATTTAACCTGGGGATCTCATGGCTATTAAACTGATCGCAATCGACATGGACGGAACATTGCTGTTGCCGGACCACACTATCTCTCCTGCAGTGAAAAACGCTCTCGCGGCGGCACGCGCAAAAGGGGTTAACGTGGTTCTGACCACCGGGCGTCCCTACGCTGGCGTGCACAGCTACCTGAAAGAGCTGGGCATGAACGAGCCGGGAGATTACTGCATCACCTACAACGGCGCGCTGGTCCAGAAGGCGGGTGACGGAAGCACCGTGGCGCAGACCGCGCTTAAGTACGATGACTACCGCTTCCTGGAAGAGCTGTCCCGCAAGGTGGGTTCCCACTTCCACGCGCTGGATCGCAACACGCTGTATACCGCCAACCGCGATATCAGCTACTACACGGTGCATGAATCCTTTGTTGCCACTATCCCGCTGGTGTTCTGCGAAGCCGAGAAAATGGATCCGTCTATCGAGTTCCTGAAGGTGATGATGATCGACGAGCCGGCCATCCTCGACAAAGCCATTGCCCGTATTCCGCCGGAAGTGAAAGAAAAATACACCGTGCTGAAGAGCTCGCCGTACTTCCTCGAAATTCTTGATAAGCGCGTCAATAAGGGTACCGGCGTGAAATCGCTGGCCGAGGTGCTGGGTATCAAGCAGGAAGAGATCATGGCCATTGGCGACCAGGAAAACGACATTGCGATGATCGAGTACGCTGGCGTTGGCGTGGCGATGGATAACGCGATTCCGGCAGTCAAAGAAGCGGCGAACTTTGTGACGAAATCGAACCTGGAAGACGGCGTAGCCTGGGCGATTGAGAAGTACGTTCTTTCCTGATAACCGGATGCCCGGCGGCGGCCGGGCAAAACATTAAGATTGTTTTAAAACGCGTATTTGTATTATCAGGTGTGAAATCGCACATAAATCCCCCCAATTAATACCTAAATTCTATACTCTCGCTCCCTCTTTTATCCCCTGGCACATTCTGCCTGCAATTACGCTTTTTCTATGAATAACAAATGCATCTGCCTGGTGCTGATGATGCCATTCTTTATGGTATTTCATACATGGGCCGCAACGGACCCATCCTCAGCCTTAACGCCGCTTTATGGGTATCAGGATGATAACCAGGGCACGACAACGTTGGATAACGCCGCGGTAGAACAGCCGGAAGCCCCGTCGGTTTTACCTTTTTTAGGCGATGAGGCCCGCAAACGCGGTTACGATCTGCCGGAGCCTTTCGGTATTAATATTAACTATATGAATATTCGTCAGAATATTAATGTAGATAGTATCGATTTTACCGGGCTTTCTTTAGATGGCAGAAACCAGGCCGCCATTCAGAATGCGATCTGTTCGAACGCGAAAAAGGGGAAGCTCTGTAATAAAGCGGTGAGTGATGCATTTAATAAGGCTTTTGGTCATGGGCCTGTCTCACTGGATAACGCCTTTGATATTGGAGTGGGCAAAACGCGTGAATCCAGTAAAACGGAAACGCTGAAATTTGATACCTGGTTATTCCCTTTCATGAACGTTTATGGCCTGCTTGGTCATACCGAAGGTCACTCTATTTCACAAATCGCCGTCGGCCTTAAATCGCCAAATGGGAAGGTGGTGCCGCTTCCTCATATGCAGGATCTTGATTTTAAACTCGATTTTAAAGGCACTACCTACGGCGTGGGAACCACGCTGGCTGGTGGCGTAGGCAACTGGTTTGCTGTACTGGATGGCAACTATACCCAGACGCGGTTTGATATCCTGGACGGCAGTATCGATGCCTTCACCTTCTCACCTCGTGTTGGCTACCGCTTTACCACCCCCGAGGTGGAAATGCTGCACCTGCCTTCAGGGAAGCTGAATGTGTGGGTTGGAAGCATGTATCAGGATGTGCAGGAAGAGTTTAAGGGGAGTCTGAACGATCTCACCATGCCTTCGGCGATGCTCCAGAATATGGTGAATTTAGCCAATCAGGACGATAAAGGCCGCTTCGATGTGAAACAACATCTGCAGTCTCCGTGGAACATGCTGGTGGGTGCACAGTACGAAGTGACGCGCAACTTTAACGTCACCACCGAGATCGGCTTCGCGGAACGTAACAGCTTCTTTATCGCCGGAGAATATCGCTTTTGATCCGCGTCGGCTTCCTCTTTTGCCTCTGCCTGTTTGCCTCCCTGACGCAGGCCGCGCTGCCAAGCCGCAGCGAGGTTGACGGCTGGCTGCAAAAGCTAGGAGCCAGCGATAACTTCGATGCCAGCAAAGGTATCGACTGGGGGGTAATGCCGGGGCCGTTCTACACCCCTGAATTAGGGCTGGGGATTGGCACCGCGGTCGTCGGCATGTATCGCCCTGACCCCAACGACACGGTCAGCCAGAACTCAACGTTAACGCTCAGCGGCTATTTTAGCTCAACCGGCGCATTTGGTCTGACGATGCAAAATTATGCCTTTTTCGCCGACGATCGCTGGCGTTTCTTTCTTGATGGCGCGTTGACGGATACCCCCACTTACTACTGGGGGCAGGGGTTTACCGCGGGCGATAAAGACAGTCAGAAAGAACAGTACACCGCGCAGATTCTGGATTTACGTCCCACACTATACCGCCGGCTGGCGCCGAACGTTTACCTTGGCGTCGGCTGGTCGCTGAATGCCCAGCACGCAGCTCAGATGGGCGATAGCGATCCGCCGAAAATAGAGCACACGGCGCAGGGAGCATCGGTGCTGAGTTCCGGCGGCAGTATCGAATTGAGCTGGGATGACCGGGATTTTGTCCCCAACCCGCGTCAGGGGCAGTATGCCGATGTGCGCTATACCCGCTTCACGCCTGACACCGGCAGTGATACCCGCTTTGATGAATATCAGCTGCACTACAGCCGCTACCACTCGCTGGACGATAAAAACGTGCTGGCGTGGGAAATGGATGGCGCGTTTACCCAGGGCGACGTGCCGTGGAGTATGATGCCGCTGCTCGGCAGCAACCAGCGAATGCGCGGTTATTACGAGGGGCGCTATCGGGACAAAAATGCGGTCAGCGGCCAACTGGAATATCGGCGCAAGCTTGACTGGCGGCACGGCGTTGTTGGATGGCTTGGCGCGGGCACTATGGGGCCGTCGTTTCACGCGCTGGATAACGGACGCTGGCTACCCTCGGCGGGCGTCGGCTATCGATTTGAATTCAAACCGCGGGTTAACGTACGGCTGGATTACGGCATCGGCAAAGGCAGCAGCGGGTTCTATTTTCAGGTTGGAGAGGCATTTTGAAGGCGTTTATTCACATCTTTTTGCTTCTGGCGCTGTGCGTCGTCTCACGCAGCTATGCGATGCTGCCGGTACCGCTCGATTTAGCGACGCAGGCGACCGTCCGGGCGACTCGCGCGTGGCCCGCGATGCCACCGCAGCCGTTACCGAAAGGGCTTCGCCCTTGCTGCGCCTTTGGCTATAACCTGCATGCCGCGCTGTGGGGGATATCGGTACCCCTATATCAGTTGGATAACGTGGTAGAGGCGGAGCGTCTTGGGCAGCATCAGTACAATGATAATATGCTGGCAGGATTGGAAAATCTCACCGGTTTAAGTCGTGAGAACAACGGTATCCTTTACACCACCCGCGGAGGGTTTATCGATACCGCGCACGTGCGCGATACGGCGGATATGACGGTGTATCTCTTCAGCCAGCTGCTGCCGAAACTGGGCCAGCCATTTACCCTTGATTTAGATAGCGAACTGGCCCAACGTCGGGTGGTTTTTAATGCTTTCACTCCGCCGTCAGATCCTGCTGAACGCTATACGTTAGCGGCCTGGCTGGCGGCGCATCTGGCGTTTCAGGTGGCGGAGTGGCACGAAATTGCCCAATGGTACGGGTTTGAGTCCGTTCCAGGATTTTCCGAGGGCGTTTCCGCTTTTTCGCCGGAAGATCTCTACTCTAACCTGCTGGGCGCGCGCCTGGCGGTCTCTCTGATCCTGGGCGGGCAAACTGTCTCCCTGGATGTTTATAATGTGGCAATGAGCCAGGCGTTGAACCAGGCGCTGAAGCAGTTTGGCGCGCAGCCTCCGGAAAGCACCCGCTTTCATTTTGATATGCTTGACGGCCATTGGTGGAACAGCCAGAAGCGGGTACCAGAGAAGTATCTGGTGCTAAAGCGCAATTACCAGATGGGTGATAATCGACTGCCAACGCCGGTACCCGGTGAACGGGTGACGCCGCAGCGCTTGATGCTGCCGCATCGCTGGCAGGGAATGGCGCTCAACGCGCTGGGCGAACTGCAGCTCTGGCCGACAACCGATATGGCCCGCTTGCCGCCGCCAGACCGTTATTACACCCAGGTGAATTTTCCAGCGCTGGCGGCCAGCGCGCAGCAGGCGGATAGCCGACAGCGCCGCTAAAAATTATGGAATAACCCGTTCGCGTGGTAAAACCACGAGGTATCTTTCGAACGGGACTCCGCCATGAAACAAATCACCTTTGCGCCGCGCAATCATCAGCTTACCAATACCCGCACCTGGACGCCGGACAGCCAGTGGCTGGTCTACGATGTTCGCCCGTCCGGAGCCTCATTTACTGGCGAAACGATCGAGCGCGTAAACGTCAACAGCGGTGACGTAGAGGTGATTTATCGCGCCCGTGAAGGCGCGCATGTGGGTGTGGTGACGGTGCACCCCAGCGCCGAGCAGTACGTCTTTATTCATGGCCCGGAGAACCCGGACGCGAACTGGCAGTATGATTTCCACCACCGTCGCGGTGTAGTCACGGCGCAGGGTGAAACTCGCAATCTCGATGCGATGGATATTACCGCACCCTACACGCCCGGCGCGCTGCGCGGCGGTAGCCACGTTCACGTCTACAGCCCCTGCGGGCAGTTTGTCAGCTTCACCTACAACGATCACGTGATGCACGAATACGACCCGGCGCAGGACCTGCGTAATGTCGGCGTCGCCGTACCTTATGGCCCGGTTGCGCCCCGTGGGCAGCATCCGCGGGAATACGGCGGTAGCCACTGGTGCGTGCTGGTCAGTCGGACGACCGCCAAACCGCAGCCCGGCAGCGATGACATCAACCGCGCGTATGAAGAGGGGTGGGTCGGCTCGCAGGCGCTGGCGTTCATTGGCGATACTGTTTCGCTTGCCGGAGAGAAAGTGCCGGAGCTGTTCATCGTTGAGTTGCCGTCTGACGAGCAGGGCTGGAAACAGGCGGGCGATGCGCCGCTGCAGGGGACCAACACTACGCTTCCTGCGCCGCCGGCAGGCGTTCGCCAGCGACGGCTAACCTTCACGCATCATCGTGCTTTTCCCGGGCTGGTAAACGTTCCGCGCCACTGGGTGCGCAGCCATCCGCAGGGCACGCAGATTGCCTTCTTAATGCGTGATGACAGCGGTGTCGTGCAGTTGTGGTTAATCTCGCCACACGGTGGCGAACCGCGCCAGCTGACGCACAATACCTCCGACATTCAGTCGGCGTTTAACTGGCATCCCTCCGGAAACGGACTGGGCATAGTGCTGGAAGGGCGTATTGCCTGGTGCGATGCGAAAAGCGGTGAAATCACCTTTTTAACTGACCACCACGCCAATCCACCATCGGCGGATGCGGTGGTGTTCTCGCCCGACGGACGATCGATTGCCTGGATGGAAGAAACGGCTGGCTTTCGCCAGCTGTGGGTAACCGGAACTGGCTACTGAGTTACTGTGCGGGCATCGAGGCCGGCGGGATCACCGAATTGGTGGCCAGCGTCTCCTGCTCGCTCTTTTCGACCCGCGAACGGACCGAACTGTCCTTGCGGAAGAAGTCCCACGGCAACAGCACGGTATCCATCACCGCCGTAAACGGCATATCAAGGGCGACCAGTGATTTGGTGGCCCAGCCGTTATCACTGTCGCTCAGCATTTCCGCGCTGGCGCGCGTGCCGGGATAAGTGCCTTCTTTGCCGCCGGTATGCGACATGACGCTGGAACATCCTCCTGACAGGAAGATTCCCCCTACCAACGCCGTTTTAATCAGCAGATTTTTCATCATGAGCTCTTCGTTGTTATGAGCATAAAAAAGCTCCTCCATCGGGTTATAGCCACCCGTTGCCAAAATAGAAAGCCCAGGCTTACCGCTCTGTGGCGGCTGTCGCAATTTGGCCTTTCGTGCTCTCACCCAGTGTAAGCCTTCTCCGGGAAAGTGCAAAAAAAGTCAGACACTGGGGCTTGAAAAAGGTTCTTTCCCCCTCATTTTATAGGTGTAGCCGGGAAGAACACGCCTGCGGGGTGTTCGGGCTTCACGACCTGTCCACGATGGAAGGTCCACTATTTCTCGCTGATTTTCAGGAGCTATTTGATTATGCGTAACTTCGACTTGTCCCCGTTATACCGTTCTGCCATCGGTTTTGATCGCCTGTTCAACCTGTTAGAAAACAATCAAACGCAAAGCAACGGCGGCTACCCTCCGTACAACGTTGAACTGGTAGACGAAAATCACTATCGCATCGCGATTGCCGTGGCCGGTTTTGCCGAAAGCGAGCTGGAAATTACCGCCCAGGACAACATGCTGGTGGTGAAAGGCGCGCATGCCGCAGAACAAAAAGAACGGACTTATCTCTATCAAGGTATTGCCGAGCGCAACTTTGAACGCAAATTCCAGTTAGCGGAAAACATCCACGTGCGTGGCGCTAACCTGGTGAACGGCCTGCTGTATATCGAACTGGAACGCGTGATTCCGGAAGCGAACAAACCGCGCCGTATCGAAATTAACTAATTCCTGCGGGCCGCCCGTGCGGCCCTGTGCATCAACTGGCTTGCCGATTGGGAGCCGGAAGGTATTTACTCGCTTCTTAGAAGGAGAAACACAATGCGTAACTACGATTTATCCCCTCTGCTGCGTCAATGGATCGGCTTCGACAAACTGGCGAATGCGCTGCAAAGCAGCAGCGAAGGTCAGAGCTTCCCGCCGTACAACATCGAAAAAAGCGACGATAACCACTACCGCATTACGCTGGCGTTAGCGGGATTCCGTCAGGAAGATCTGGACGTACAGCTGGAAGGTACTCGCCTGACCGTTAAGGGCACGCCGCAGCCACAGGAAAAAGAGACCAAATGGCTGCACCAGGGGCTGGTGATGCAAGCCTTTAGCCTGAGCTTTACCCTTGCGGAAAATATGGAAGTCTCCGGCGCCACCTTTACTAACGGCTTGCTGCATATCGATTTAACCCGCAACGAGCCGGAAGCTATCGCTCCGCAGCGCATCGCCATTAGCGAGCGCCCGGCGCTGAATAGCTAACGCTATTTGCCCAATTAGCCCCGAGAAATCGGGGCTTTTTTTTGCGTGTGACGCCTCATTAATCCCCCTTGCTGCAACGCGTGTTTCAGATTAAAAAATGATCACATTCAATCAAGACAAAAGGACATGTTATGAACGATCACCAACCCTTTGAGGCAATAAAACAAATCGGGGATAACGGCATGGAGTTCTGGTCGGCTAGAGCGCTATCTAAGTTGCTTGAATACTCTGAATTTCGCCATTTTTCACCGGTTTTAGTTCGGGCAACTGAGGCATGTATTAACAGTGGTCAGGCGGTTCAGGACCATTTCGAGGAGAGCCTCGCTATGGTGAAAATAGGCTCGGGAGCACAGCGGGAATTGAGGGACGTGAAGCTATCTCGCTACGCCTGTTATCTGGTTGTACAAAATGGCGATCCGTCCAAACCGGTTATCGCTGCCGGGCAAACCTATTTCGCTTTGCAAACCCGACGTCAGGAGCTTCAGGACGACAATGCCTTTAAGTCTCTACGGGAAGATGAGAAGCGCCTTTTTCTGCGCAATGAGCTTAAAGAACACAATAAACACCTGGTGGAAACGGCCCAGCAGGCAGGGGTTGAAACCGCGCTTGATTTCGCAATCTTCCAGAACCATGGCTACAAAGGTCTTTATGGTGGTCTTGATCAGAAAGCCATTCACGAGCGTAAAGGTTTGAAGAAAAGCCAGAAAATCCTCGACCATATGGGTTCAACTGAGTTAGCCGCCAATCTATTTCGCGCAACTCAAACCGAAGAAAAGCTCCGTCGCGATGAAGTGGATAGCAAGCAAATCGCCAATCAAACCCACTACGAAGTGGGTCAGAAAGTGCGTCAGACTATTCAGGATCTCGGTGGCACCATGCCTGAATCACTTCCGTCCCCCGAGAAAAGTATCCAGCAATTACAAATCGCTGCTAAGGGAAAAGCGGTGCCCAAATAGCGAGCCCCATTTGGCTGAGTAATGTGCGCCGCACTACATACAACCCCCCACAACTCAGACATAATCCATAGTGTTATTAATGTTATTCACAGGGAACATACTATGAGTGATATAGCATTGACGGTCAGCGTACTGGCTCTGGTGGCGGTGGTCGGACTGTGGATTGGTAATATCAAAATTCGCGGCATTGGTTTTGGCATTGGCGGCGTGCTGTTTGGTGGGATTATCGTCGGCCACTTTGTCGATCAGGCGGGGATTACCCTGAGCAGCCCGATGCTGCATTTCATTCAGGAATTCGGCCTGATTCTGTTCGTCTACACTATTGGTATTCAGGTGGGGCCTGGTTTTTTTGCCTCGCTGCGCGTCTCCGGCCTGCGGCTGAATCTCTTCGCTATTCTGATTGTCATCCTCGGTGGTCTGGTCACCACGGTGCTGCATAAAATCTTCGCTATTCCGCTTCCCGTGGTGCTGGGCATTTTCTCCGGCGCGGTCACCAACACCCCCGCGTTAGGGGCCGGGCAGCAAATACTGCGCGATCTCGGCGAGCCGTTCAGCGTGGTCGATCAAATGGGGATGAGCTATGCCATGGCCTACCCGTTTGGTATCTGCGGCATTTTGCTGACCATGTGGCTGGTGCGCCTGTTCTTTCGTATTAACGTAGAAAAAGAGGCTCAACAGTTTGACGAACAGGCCGGTTCCGGCCATTCGCACCTCAAAACCATCAACATTCGCGTCGAAAATACGAACCTGAATCGCATGGCGATTCAGGATATCCCGGTCATCAATAGCGATAACATTATCTGTTCGCGGCTGAAACGGGGTGAAACGCTGATGGTGCCGTCGCCGACGACGCTGATTGAAACCGGGGACCTGCTGCACCTGGTGGGGGAAGCGGCGGATCTGCATAACGCGCAGCTGGTGATCGGTAAAGAGGTGGAGACCTCGCTGTCGACGCGTGGGACCGACCTGAAGGTGGAAAGGGTCGTTGTGACCAACGAGAAGGTTTTGGGCAAGAAAATCCGCGATCTGCACTATAAGCAGCGCTATGACGTAGTCATCTCACGCCTGAATCGTGCGGGGGTGGAGCTGGTTGCCAGCAGCAATGCCAGCCTGCAGTTTGGCGATATCCTCAATCTGGTTGGCCGCCCTGCGGCGATCGATGCCGTAGCGTCAGAGCTGGGTAACGCACAGCAGAAATTGCAGCAGGTGCAGATGCTGCCGGTGTTTATCGGCATCGGACTCGGCGTACTGCTTGGCTCCGTGCCGCTGTTTATTCCCGGTTTCCCGGTGGCATTGAAGTTGGGGCTCGCGGGCGGGCCGCTGATTATGGCGCTGATCCTCGGTCGTATCGGCAGCATCGGCAAGCTCTACTGGTTTATGCCGCCGAGCGCTAACCTGGCGTTGCGCGAACTGGGGATTGTGCTGTTCCTCTCGGTGGTGGGGCTGAAGTCCGGCGGCGATTTTGTTGCAACGCTGATTCACGGCGAAGGGCTAAGCTGGATTGGCTACGGGATTTTTATCACCGGTATCCCGCTGCTGACGGTTGGCATTCTGGCGCGAATTTTCGCCAAAATGAACTACCTGACCCTGTGCGGCATGCTGGCTGGTTCCATGACCGACCCTCCGGCGCTGGCCTTTGCCAACAACCTGCACGCGACCAGCGGCGCGGCCGCGCTCTCCTATGCCACGGTGTATCCGCTGGTGATGTTCCTGCGCATTATCACGCCTCAGCTGCTGGCGGTATTGTTCTGGGGGATGGGTTAACGGCCTGTACGCGACGTAGGTGGTAATCCACCTGATATTCACTGGCGTTGCGGAACATCACGGAATAGTTAAGAAACTCGCCGCTGTCGCTGTAGGAAAGGGAGGTGATACGCAGCAGCGGCGTCTGTTCCGGGACATTCAGGCACTGTGCCAGCTGTTTATCGGCCAGCACGGGCGCCAGACTCTCATAGTTGCCGCTGATGGTGAGCCCGCAATCTTTCTCAATGTAATCAAACTTAGAGCCCTCCAGATGCACCAGTGACAGGTTACGGAACAGCTTCACCGGCATATAGCTGTCCTCCAGCATCAGCGGTTTACCATCCACGTAGCGCACCCGGCGCGAGAAATAGATCCGTTCGTTAATCTGAATTCTTAGCTGGCTGGCAATCGCTGGCGGTGCGGGCATCATCTCAAAAATCAAAACCTTGCTGGCCACCTCTTTCCCTTGTTGGCGCAGTATCTCCGCCAGGCCGGTGAGATTAGTGGTTTCATGGTGAATATCTTTATGCGCCACATAGGTTCCACTGCCGTGCCGTCTGACAACCAGTCCCCACTCAATGAGCAAGTCGATGGCTTTTCGAATGGTCATCCGCGCGACGCCGAACTCTTCCGCCAGCTTTTTCTCACCCGGCAACGGGCTACCAATATTGAAATCTGATGAGTTAAGCCGTAAACGCAATCTGTCGGCAATGGATTTATAGATCACAACCAGACCTCTTATCGTCTCTGGAACGAAATTAATGAACCACTGTTTCTTATTTAAAACTAATTCATTACAGATAATTAGGCTGCTACAGCCTAAAAATCAAAAATAGTGCGACTGAAGATGTCTATTAATTATCAAAAAAGTAGACAACATTGCTCCAATTAAAACCATGAAAGCGATCACGAATCACAACCCGGCTGAATGTTGTCCGCAGGGCGAATTCTTATTCTCGTAGCAGGCCGAAGATGAACATAACAAGGCCACTTACCCTACGAGTTGTTAAATGAGGATTGCTCAATGCTCAGTCAAATACAACGCTTTGGCGGCGCCATGTTTACCCCGGTATTGCTGTTTCCTTTTGCCGGGATTGTGGTGGGTATCGCCATCATGTTACGCAACCCGATGTTTGTCGGTGAAGCGCTTACTGCTCCTGATAATTTATTTGCTCAAATTGTTCATATTATTGAAGAAGGCGGCTGGACGGTCTTTCGTAATATGCCCCTGATTTTTGCCGTCGGCCTGCCCATTGGCCTGGCAAAACAAGCGCAAGGTCGAGCTTGCCTGGCGGTGCTGGTGAGTTTTCTGACGTGGAACTACTTTATTAACGCCATGGGAATGACCTGGGGCCACTTCTTCGGCGTCGATTTCTCCCTTGATCCGACAGCGGGCAGCGGCCTGACCATGATTGCCGGCATCAAAACGCTCGATACCAGCATTATCGGTGCGATCGTGATTTCCGGTATCGTCACCGCGCTCCATAACCGCTATTTCGACAAACCTCTCCCGGTGTTTCTCGGCATCTTCCAGGGCTCGTCATTTGTGGTGATCGTCGCTTTCCTGGTGATGATTCCCTGCGCCTGGCTGACGTTGCTCGGCTGGCCAAAAGTTCAGATGGGGATTGAGTCGCTACAAGCCTTCTTGCGTAGCGCGGGCGCGCTGGGCGTTTGGGTGTACACCTTCCTTGAACGCATTCTTATCCCAACCGGGCTTCATCACTTTGTCTATGGGCCATTTATTTTTGGGCCCGCCGTTGTTGAAGGCGGTATCCAGGTCTACTGGGCGGAGCATCTGCAGGCCTTCAGCCAAAGCACTGAACCGCTGAAAGCGCTGTTCCCTGAAGGTGGATTCGCGCTGCACGGTAACTCCAAAGTGTTTGGTTCCGTGGGGATTGCGCTGGCCATGTACTTCACAACCGCGCCTGAAAACCGGATGAAAGTGGCGGGTCTGCTGATCCCGGCAACGCTGACGGCGGTACTGGTGGGCATCACTGAACCGCTGGAATTTACGTTCCTGTTTATCTCTCCTTTGCTGTTTGCCATTCACGCCGTTCTGGCCGCGACGATGGCGACGGTGATGTACATGTGCGGCGTGGTGGGGAATATGGGCGGCGGTCTGCTGGACCAATTCCTGCCGCAGAACTGGATCCCGATGTTCCATAACCATGCCTCGATGATGTTTATCCAGATAGGCATTGGGCTCTGCTTCACTGCGCTCTACTTCCTGGTCTTCCGGACGCTCATCCTGCGTTTCAACCTCAAAACACCGGGCCGCGAAGACAGCGAAATTAAGCTCTACAGCAAAGCCGACTATCAGGCCGCACGCGGTAAAACCAGCGCCGCCTCTGACGTTAAGTTGGGCCAGGCCGCCGGTTTCCTGCAGGCACTGGGCGGCGCAGCCAATATCGAAAGCATCAACAACTGTGCAACCCGACTGCGTATTGGGCTGAAGGACATGGCGAAAACGCAAACGGATGACGTCTTTAAAGCGCTGGGGGCACACGGTGTTGTGCGTCACGGCAACGCGATTCAGGTCATTGTTGGCCTGCACGTTCCCCAGGTGCGCGATCAGCTTGAAATGTTAATGAAAGCATCTTCTCCGACCGAACAATCCACTCTGACAGAGGCAGTATCATGAAAAAATTCTCAGTTGTTATCGCAGGCGGCGGCAGCACATTTACACCCGGTATCGTCCTGATGTTGCTGGCGAATCAGGATCGTTTTCCACTCCGCTCAGTGAAGTTTTATGACAATGACGGCGCTCGCCAGGAAGTGATCGCTGAGGCGTGCAAAATTGTTCTCAAGGAACAGGCGCCGGATATCGAATTCAGCTACACCACAGACCCGGAAACGGCTTTTACCGATGTCGATTTTGTAATGGCGCATATCCGCGTGGGTAAATACCCAATGCGTGAAAAAGACGAAAAAATTCCGCTGCGCCACGGCGTGCTGGGCCAGGAAACCTGCGGTCCGGGCGGGATTGCCTACGGCATGCGCTCTATCGGCGGCGTGCTGGAGCTGGTGGATTATATGGAAAAATACTCGCCGAACGCCTGGATGCTGAACTACTCCAACCCGGCGGCGATTGTGGCGGAAGCGACGAACCGTCTGCGCCCGAACGCTAAAATCCTCAATATCTGCGATATGCCTATCGGTATTGAAGGACGAATGGCACAGATTGTCGGCCTTCAGGATCGTAAACAGATGCGCGTTCGCTACTATGGTCTGAATCACTTTGGCTGGTGGACATCGATTGAGGATTTAGAAGGCAATGATTTGATGCCTAAATTACGCGAACATGTCGCTAAATACGGCTATGTTCCACCATCAAACGATCCACATACCGAAGCCAGCTGGAACGATACCTTTGCGAAGGCAAAAGATGTACAGGCGCTGGATCCGGACACCATGCCGAACACCTACCTGAAATACTATCTGTTCCCGGACTATGTGGTTGCGCACTCCAACCCGGAACGTACCCGCGCGAATGAAGTGATGGATCACCGCGAGAAAAACGTGTTCAGCGCCTGCCGGGCGATTATCGACGCCGGCAACGCCTCCGCGGGCGATTTAGAGATTGACGAACATGCTTCTTACATCGTTGATCTGGCCACGGCCATCGCCTTCAACACCCAGGAGCGGATGCTGCTGATTGTCCCTAACAACGGTGCGATTCATAACTTTGACGCCGATGCGATGGTGGAAATCCCCTGTCTGGTGGGCCACAACGGTCCGGAGCCCCTGACGGTGGGCGATATTCCGCACTTCCAGAAAGGGATGATGAGCCAGCAGGTGATGGTGGAAAAACTGGTGGTGGATGCCTGGGAGCAGCGCTCATACCAGAAGTTGTGGCAGGCGATAACGCTGTCGAAAACCGTGCCGAGCGCCTCGGTGGCGAAGGCAATTCTGGATGATTTAATTGAGGCCAACAAAGACTATTGGCCAGAGTTGCGCTAATCAGGCGAGCCCGCAGTTTTTGGCTGCGGGCTGTCGATTTTCCGTATCGTCGAAGGCGCGTAACCAAACTTATGCTTAAACGCCTTGCTAAAATGAAATGAGTCAAAAAAGTTCAGCATTCCCGCGACCTTACCCACCGTATTCCCTTCTTGCTTAAGCAGTGACAGCGCCAGTTCAAGCTGCGCATCCAGATAATATTCCTTCGGCGTTTTGCCTGTATAGCGCACAAACAGACGGCGTAGCCAGGGTTCACTGCACTGCATCACGTTAGCCATATCGGCGACGCTCCAGCGCTTCTGTGGATTAGCATGCAGCAGGGCGATCAGCTTTTCCAGCTTGAGAAGTTGGCGGTCTTTCTTGCCATTTTCGGCAATAAGGCAAATCCATTGATAAATAATTTTGGTGAGGTAGGCGACGGCCAGATTGTTTTTTAATGGATCGGGGCTGGTAATCAAAGTGGCAACTTCATTCATTTCTTTATTATAAACATCGCCGTTATAAATTATTCCTGGTTGTAATATTGGAATGGGCATCAGAGTGGTAGGAATAAATTCCATCCAGTATTGTTCCCAGATAAGTCCGACGCAATGATAGGATTTTATCTCAATAGGTTTCAGAAAAATAATACAGTTTCCATTTAAAGTAATTTCTGTATCGTTTCTCAGATAAATCTTACCGCAGCCCTGTAAGGTATAGATAGCAACCCAGGAGTTGGCAATCAGCGGTTTTTTCTTATCCCGTGGCCAGCTCACACGGTAGCTTTCATCAGCCAACGTATGCCATAGCGAGAGCAGGGAAATTCCGCTTGAGATCACATTTTCATCCAGAACTAACGGAATATTATACGTAGTTTCGTTTTTTACATGCGAATTAAGTATTTTTCCATTCATTTTATTTTCTCTTCGGCGAATGATGCTCTCAACCTGAAATGCTAAATCTAGCAAAATTTTTATTGCTCAGGGATACATTGCTTTGTGTTTTATGATTTTCATCGCCTTAACCCGAAAACGCGCTATTCCTCTGACCTTGTTAGCGCCGGGATATAATCAAAAGGGCTGCAAGATGAATACGATACAAATAGTGAGTTTTATTGGATTTACCCTGCTGGTGGCGGTAATTACCTGGTGGAAAGTCCACAAAGTTGATACGGGATCGCAGCAGGGGTATTTTCTGGCTGGGCGCTCGCTTAAAGCGCCGGTTATCGCTGCATCGCTGATGCTGACTAACCTCTCCACCGAGCAGCTGGTTGGCCTGACCGGCCAGGCCTACAAGAGTGGAATGTCGGTAATGGGCTGGGAAGTGACCTCCGCCGTCACACTGATTTTTCTGGCGCTGATTTTCCTGCCGCGCTATTTACAGCGCGGCATTGCGACGATCCCCGATTTCCTGGAAGAACGCTACGACAAGACGACCCGTATCATCATCGATTTCTGTTTCCTGATTGCCACCGGAATCTGCTTTTTGCCGATCATCCTTTACTCCGGCGCACTGGCATTTGAAAGAATGTTCCACGTGACTGAAACATTTGGGATTTCAGAGGGTATGGCCATTTGGGCAATGGTGATTGTGCTGGGGATTTGCGGCATTCTGTACGCGGTGGTTGGCGGGATGCGCGCTATCGCGGTGGCCGATGTGATTAACGGTATTGGCCTGGTGATTGGCGGTCTGATGGTGCCTTATTTTGGCCTGCTTGCCATGGGGCACGGGAGCTTTGCGCAGGGCATTGCGCGACTCACCAGCGACCATAGTCATATGCTTAACTCAGTGGGCACCAACGCCGACCCGCTCCCCATCGGTGCTGCCTTCACCGGGCTAATCCTGGTAAATACCTTCTACTGGTGTACTAACCAGGGCATCGTTCAGCGGACGCTGGCCTCAAAAAGCCTCGCGGAAGGGCAAAAAGGCGCGCTGTTGACGGCGGTATTAAAAATGCTCGATCCGTTGATTCTGGTGCTGCCCGGCGTTATCGCTTTCCATCTTTTTCAGGATTTACCAAAGGCTGACATGGCCTACCCCGCGCTGGTTAATAAGGTGATGCCGCTACCGCTGATCGGCTTCTTTAGCGCGGTGCTATTCGGCGCGATTATCAGCGCATTTTGCGGCTTCCTTAACAGCGCCTCGACGCTCTTCAGCATGGGCATCTATCGTCGGGTCATCAACGAACAGGCTTCCCCCGAAAGTCTGGTGAAGGTTGGCCGCCGTTTTGGCCTTATTGTGGCGGTGATCTCAATGCTGGTCGCGCCGTGGATAGCCAACGCGCCGCAGGGGCTGTACAGCTGGATGAAGCAGCTGAACGGCATTTACAACGTGCCGCTGGTGACCATCATCATCATGGGCTTTTTCTTCCCGCGCATTCCGGCGATTGCCGCCAAAGTGGCAATGGGCCTGGGCATCGTCAGCTACATCACCATTAACTATCTGGTGCACTTCAATTTTCATTTCCTCTACGTGCTTGCATGCACCTTCTGCATCAACGTAGTGGTGATGCTGATTATCGGCGCCATCTGGCCGCGGGCAACACCGTTTAAGTTCCAGGACGCGTTCGCCGTCGACATGACGCCCTATAAACACGTGAAGATTGCCTCCATTGGTATTCTTTTCGCGATGATCGGTGTCTACGCCGGGCTGGCGACGTTTGGCGGCTATAGCTCTCGTTGGCTGGCGATCATCAGCTATGGGATCGCCGCCGCTGTTGTGCTGTACCTGATTTATTGCCACCGACGGGAGCGTCTTTCCCTCCCGGTGTTTTGTTCTGCCGACGTTAAGGAAAAACCATGAGCCGTCCCAATTTCCTGTTCATTATGACCGATACACAGGCCACCAATATGGTGGGCTGCTATAGCGGCAAGCCATTGAATACCAATAATATTGATGCGCTGGCTGCGGAAGGTATTCGCTTTAATTCCGCATATACCTGTAGCCCTGTGTGCACACCCGCCCGAGCAGGGCTGTTTACTGGCATTTACGCCAATCAGTCCGGGCCGTGGACTAATAACGTCGCGCCAGGAAAAAATATCTCCACCATGGGCCGCTATTTTAAGGACGCAGGCTACCGCACCTGCTATATCGGCAAATGGCATCTGGATGGTCATGACTATTTTGGCACAGGTGAATGTCCACCGGAGTGGGATGCGGACTACTGGTACGACGGCGCGAATTACCTTAGCGAGCTTAGCAAAGAACAGATTGGCCTGTGGCGTAATGGCTTGAATAGCGTGGAGGACTTACAGCAGCACGGTATTGATGAAACCTTCACCTGGGCGCATCGTATCAGCGAGCGCGCGGTGGATTATCTTGCGAAAGCCCCGCAATGTGATGAACCGTTTCTGATGGTCATCTCGTACGATGAGCCGCATCACCCGTTTACCTGCCCGGTAGAGTACCTGCAAAAGTATCAGGATTTTTACTACGATCTGGGTGACAAAGCGCAAGATAATTTAGCGGACAAGCCGCAGCACCACCGCCTGTGGGCGGAGGCCATGCCGTCACCGGTTGGGCAAGATGGCCTCTACCATCATCCGATGTATTTCGCCTGCAACGACTTTGTTGACGATCAGATTGGTCGGGTAATCAATGCGCTGACGCCCGAGCAGCGGGACAACACTTGGGTTATCTACACCTCCGATCATGGCGAGATGATGGGCGCACATAGGCTGATCAGCAAAGGCGCTGCGATGTACGACGACATTACGCGAATTCCACTGATTATGCGTTCGCCTCACGGAGAGCGTGCGCAGGTGGATGCACCGGTTAGCCACATTGACCTACTACCGACGATGATGGCGCTGGCGGGTATTGAAAAACCGGAGATCTTGCCCGGCGATAATGTGCTGGATGCCGTACTCGATCGCGGGGTGATGGTTGAATTTAACCGCTATGAGATTGAGCATGACAGCTTTGGCGGCTTCATCCCGGTGCGCTGTTGGGTAACGGACCACTACAAGCTAGTGCTCAACTTGTTTACCAGCGACGAGCTCTACGACCGGCACACTGATCCGCATGAGATGCATAACCTGATTAATGACCCGCAGCATGCGCAGGTACGCGATGTTTTGCACGATGCCCTGCTGGACTATATGGATAAAATTCGCGATCCGTTCCGAACCTACCAGTGGAGCCTGCGACCCTGGCGAGCGAATGCGCAGCCGCGGTGGATGGGCGCGTTTCGTCCGCGCCCGAAAGATGGTTATTCGCCGGTGGTACGCGATTACGATACCGGCTTGCCAACACAGGGAGTGAAGGTGGAGGAGAAAACGCAGAAATTTTGATTATGGCTGTATTATCAGCATATTGATGACAAACTCAGCGGCATAGTAGCACCAATTGCGTTAAGGTTATGCCGCTGACTATTGCGATCACAAGGAACCGTCATGAAAATTTCCCGCCTCGGAGAAGCGCCCGACTACCGCTTCTCGCTGGCTAACGAACGCACCTTTCTCGCCTGGATCCGCACCTCGCTGGGTTTTCTCGCCGCGGGCGTCGGGCTTGACCAGTTGGCGCCAGACTTCGCCACACCCGCCATTCGTGAGGCGCTGGCCCTGATGCTGTGCCTGTTTGCCGGCGGCCTGGCTATCTATGGTTATTTACGCTGGCTGCGCAATGAAAAGGCGATGCGCCTGAAGGAAGATTTGCCCTATACCCGCAGTTTGCTGGTGATCAGCATGATGCTGGTCTTTGTGGCGGCGGTCGTCATGCTGCTGGTGTTGTATGCCGGATAGCCGTAAAGCCCGTCGTCAGGCGGATCCGGGGCTACAGCCCGAACGCACCTCGCTGGCCTGGTTTCGCACGCTGTTGGGCTATGGCGCGCTGATGGCGCTGGCCCTGAAGCACAACTGGCATCAGGCCGGTATGCTGTTCTGGATTTCAATCGTCGTGCTGGCGATCGTCGCGCTTATCCTCTGGCAGTACACCCGTAACCGCAACATCATGGATGTCACACAGAACGATTTTGCGCAGCCGCGGGTGGTGCGTGACAAATTTTTGATCTCCCTCGCGGTGTTATCACTCGCAATATTGTTTGCTGTTACTCATATTCGCCAACTTATTATTTTTATCAGGGATTTTACATGACAGGATGTCAGGTAATGGCCAAACCGGCCAGCTCTCGCTGTAACCTCAACTGCCGCTACTGCTTCTACATTGAAAAACCGCAACAACCGATGATGGATGACGCCACGCTGGAGCGTTTTATCAGCCAGCACATCGCGGCGCAGCCGGGGCCGGAGGTGATCTTTGCCTGGCAGGGCGGGGAGCCCACGCTGTGCGGGCTGGCATTTTTCCAGCGCGCGCTGGCGCTGCAAAAGCAATATGCCAACGGTAAGCAGATCCACAATGCGTTCCAGACCAACGGCCTGCTGCTCAACGATGCATGGTGTCGTTTTTTTAGTGAAAACGGTTGGCTGGTTGGGATTTCGCTGGACGGTCCCGCCGATCTCCACGACGCCTTCCGCGTCAACCGCAGCGGTAAGCCCTCCCATCACAAAGTGGTGAAAGCCATTGATATGCTGGTGCAATATCGCGTTGAGTTTAACCTGTTGGTGGTAGTTAACAGCCTCAATAGCCAGCAACCACAGCGCCTGTACCGCTATCTGCGCGAGCTCGGCACGCCGTTCGTACAATTTATTCCGCTGGTGGAGTGCGATGAGTCCGGCAAACTCACTGCGGAATCGGTTACCGCGGAGGCATGGGGCGTCTTTCTGACCGGTGTATTCGATCTCTGGGTAAGTGAAGATATTGGTCGAGTGTATATCCAGTTGTTTGATTCGACGCTCGGCGTGTGGAGCGGTTATCCATCGCAAATGTGCGCGTTCAGCGAAACCTGCGGCCACGCTTTTGCGCTGGAGGCTAACGGCGATCTCTACCAGTGCGATCACTACGTTTCCCCCGAATACCTTCTGGGCAATATTCACCAGCAGACGCTACAAACTCTGAACGCCAGGCCGGAAGTAGACGACTTTGGTCAGCAAAAGCAGCGTGGATTAACGGCGTCGTGCCGCCAGTGTTCAGTGCTGCGTTTTTGCCAGGGCGACTGCCCCAAACATCGTATATCTGACGGCAAAAGCGCGCTTTGCGCGGGCTATCGTCATTTCTTCACCCATAGCGCGCCGCATATGAAGGCCATGCGCGACTTGCTTAAACAGCGCCGCTCGCCGATGGAATTAATGTTGATGTTAAATCAGAGCCGATAAGCTTTCTCTGTTTGCCAACTGCCGTTGCCGGGTGGCAAACAGGTCAAGGTACCTTTCGGTCATTCTGGTATCACTATCACTCTGAGTGAAAACCCGCCAGGAGTGTCTATGACGCTTGTGCTACCCCGTGATACCCACTTTCGCCATCCGCAGGAGAGCGTGGTCTTTCATTTCTGGCATCCGGAGAAAAGCATCAGCCACGAGCATAGCCATGAATACTGCGAACTGTTTCTGGTGGGGAGCGGTAGCGGAATTCACGTCATCAATGAAAAACCCTACCTCCTGAGCAGCGGCACGCTGTGTTACCTGAATCGTCAGGACTATCACCTGTTCGAAGAGATGAAGGATTTGCAGCAGGTCAACCTGCTTTATCTGGGGCGCGACAGCTTCAACTTTATCAAGCATATCGATTATCTGTTGCCGCAGGAGGGGGAAAGCAACGTCTGGCAACTGGACATCGGCATTATGCAGCGCGTATTTGACCGTCTGGCCAGCCATAAGGCAGAGGAATTTAGCGACCCAATACTGGCTGAAAGCCACAAGGAGATGATTTTTCTCGAAGTGCTGCACACGCTAAACCTCTGGCGCTACAAAACGCAGGAGTTTCATTCCAGCGCAGACCGCATCAGCCAGGTGTTGATTCACCTGAACGGTCAATGGCAGCAACCGCTCGATCTGGACGCGTTGTGCCAGACGTTCAGTCTCTCCAGGCGCACCTTACAGCGCGGTTTTAGCGACTACACCGGTGTTTCACCACAGCAGTATCTCGCCCGCCTGCGGCTGCTGCAATCACGCTATCAGCTGCGTTTTACCAGTGACTCGGTGAACGAGATTGCCGTACGTTGTGGATTTGGCGACGTGAGCTACTTTTCTCGTGCCTTTCGTCGTCAGTTTGGTGTTTCGCCGAATCAATGCCGCTAGCTGACCAGAGTGGGAGGTAACGCATAAAAACGAATAAAAATAACACTGCAGAAAATAAAAGTAACATTCCTATCTTGCTGTTTATGAGCAGTAAATTATCTTTTCTAGCATTTCAAACAACAAAAGTACCAGCGATATAAATCGGTTTTGTGCCTGCCTTCACTTGCCGCCTCCTGGCCGACTACGCAGAATATATTTAGCCGCATTTTTGCGGAAAACCACGCATATAACGCCAGGGGAAAATGATGAAAAAGATCTTTTTATGCTGCGCTGCGGGCATGTCGACCAGTATGTTAGTAGAAAGAATGAAACAATCTGCCGCCAGTCGCGATATTGATGTGGACATTACCGCCGTCCCGGTTTCTGAATTCGATCAAATTATCGAGGATGCCGACGTTATTTTGTTAGGCCCGCAGGTGAAATTCCAGCTTCAGCGTTTATCTGCCGTCGCTGAGCCGCAAGGGGTACCGGTGGCTGCCATTGATATGATGCAATATGGCTCGATGCAGGGCGATAAAGTTCTGGATCATGCGCTGTCTTTATTAGCCAAAGCACAATAAGGACCGCGACTATGGAATATCGTTTTCCTGATAATTTCTGGTGGGGGACGGCGACCAGCGCGACCCAGTCTGAAGGCCGTATTTCCGGCGACGGCAAAGGCGATAATATCTGGGATTATGCTTCGCACCACTTTAACGAGCGTTTTTTTCAGGGCGTCACGACGGATGATACCTCGACGTTTTATCAGCATTATCGGGAAGACATTCAACGTGCCAAAGACATTGGCCTGAACTCATTTCGCACCTCTATTTCCTGGTCACGTCTGATTCCCGATGGCGACGGCGAGGTGAATCAGCAGGCGGTCGCGTTTTATAACGCGGTGATTGATGAATTACACGCGCAAGGCATTGAGCCTTTTATTAATCTCTATCACTTCGATATGCCAATGGCGCTGCAGGAAAAGGGCGGTTTTGAAAATCGTGAAGTAATTGATGCCTTTGCCCGTTATGCGCGTATTTGCTATCAACTCTTCGGCGATCGCGTGCGTTATTGGTTTACCTTCAATGAACCGTTAATTCCGGCGGAAGCCGGGTATTTACACCCTCGCCATTATCCTTATGTCACGGATTTCCGCCGCGCGGCCCAGGTGCTGCACCACATTGTACTGGCGCACTGCAAAGCGGTGGCGGCGTGGCGCGAGCTGGGCCTGGCCGGGCAGATTGGCATTATTATGGACGTTATCCCGGTCTACCCGCGCAGCGACTCACCGGAAGATTTGCAGGCCGCGGCGATGGCCGACCTCTTTTATACCCGCAGCATCAACGAGCCTGTTTTACTGGGGCGCTATCCGGAAGAGCTGGTGGCTATTTTGCGCGAACATGACCAACTGCCGGAATATTTAGCGGAAGATTGCGCATTGATTGCCAACACGCGTATCGATCTGCTGGGCATCAATTACTACCGTCCCCGCCGTGTAAAAGCACGTGAAACGCCACTGGCAGAAACACACGGTTTTGTTCCGGAACGTTTCTTCGAAGAATACATTATGCCGGGACGCAGGATGAATACCTCGCGCGGTATTGAGATTTACCCTGCGGCACTTTATGACATCGCCATGGTGGTGAAAGAACGCTATGGCAATTTACCGTGGTTCGTCTCTGAAAATGGCATTGGTATTCAGGACGAAGAGCAATTTATGGTGAACGGGCAGGTACAGGACGATTACCGAATTGCATTCCTGAAAGAACATCTGGGATATCTCCATCAGGCGATGGCCGACGGCAGCAACTGCCTGGGTTACCACATGTGGACGTTTATTGACTGCTGGTCGTGGCAAAACGCCTATAAAAATCGCTATGGATTCTACCGTCTTGATTTAGCGACCCAGCAGCGGTCGCTCAAAAAATCCGGGCAGTGGTTCGCCACGGTGATTGCCAATAACGGTTTCCAGGAGGAATAACATGTCTTTCTTTGAACGGCTGGCTGAAAAAATGTTGCCGGTAGCCAATGCGATTGGCAACCAGCGCCACATGCAGGCGATTCGAAACGGCTTAATCTCTATTTTACCGCTGACGATTGTCGGGTCATTTTTCGTTATTCTGCTTAATATTCCGATTAAAGGATACATGGATTTTATTGCGCCATGGCGCGATATTCTTGACGTTCCCTTCCGCTTTACCGTCGGCCTGATGTCGCTGTACGCCGCGTTTACCATCGGTTCGTTTTTGGGGAAAAGCTATAAACTCAACGACGTGACCAGCGGACTGTTGGCGATGCTCGCTACGCTGCTGATGATTGTGCCGGTGAATATTAAAGAGGGCGTCACCGTAGCCGGTGAGGCGATATCCGGGCGCTATATTCCCGTGGCCTCGCTGAGCTCGCAGGGGCTATTTGGGGCGATCATTTCCTCACTGATTGCTATTGAAATCTATCGCTTTATTAAAGTCCGTAATATTGAAATTAAGATGCCGGCAGGCGTGCCGCCGGTGGTGGCCAGCTCCTTCTCGGCGCTGTTTCCGACGCTGGCGGTGGTGCTGATTTTCTGGGTACCGCGACACTTCCTGAATATCGATATTAACGCCATCATCAGCTACATCATCATGCCGCTGAAGGGCTTTATGACCGGTACTAACCTGTTTGGCGGTATTGTCACACAGTTCTTTATCGACCTGTTCTGGGTGTTTGGTATTCACGGCCATGCGGTGATGGGGCCGCTGATTCGCCCACTGTGGGACCAGGCGATCGTGCAGAATATGGAGCTGTTCCAGGCTGGGACCAGCGCGTACGACCTGCCGAATATCTTCACCGAGCAGTTCTTCCAGTGGTATGCGCAGATGGGCGGTACCGGCTCCACGCTGGCGCTGGTGGTATTGTTTATTCGCTCGAAAGTTATCTATCTGAAATCACTGGGCAAACTGTCATTCATTCCCGGCCTGTTCAACATTAATGAGCCGATGATTTTCGGCGCGCCGATCGTCATGAACCCGATTCTGGCTGTGCCGTTTATTCTGGCGCCGATGGTCAACACGGTGGTGGTATATCTCTTCACCATCAGCGGACTGATCCCTCGCATGATGGTCAAGCCGCCGTTTACCATTCCGGCCCCGCTGGGGGCGCTGATCACCACCAACTGGAACCTGATTGCCTGCGGGTTGGTGTTTATCTGTTTCTTTATTTCGCTGGCGATCTACTACCCGTTCTTCAAGGTGTATGAGAAGAAAATGCTGGAAACGCAGCAGGCTCAGCAGGAAGAAGAAGAGAAGGCGAAGCAGCTGGCGAACGCCTGATGCGAAAGAATACGCGCCAGCCACTGTCCCGGCTGGCACGCTTTTTTAGAGCTGCACTTCTATCACTTCTAATTGCGTGGATCCGGTTTTCGCCTCGTGCGGCACGTCGCGGAAAATAGGCAGTGCTTCCCAGCGCAACCAATAGCGGTTTTGTGGGCTGTAATCGCTGTTCTGCGCGGCCACCAGTTGCACTTCCGCCTGTGGCGCAACGTTCTGCCGGGGTTGCCATTGTTCGGCTGGTAGCGGCGGTGTGAGCGGGCGAGTGGCCACAACGGTAAGCGTCCGGTCATCAATAATCCACACGCCGTTTCCGGCCCACGTCGAGGTCCATTCCACTTCTATCTTCCCGTCGCCAATCGCCCGCGGCGCGCTGAGCGTGACATCTGGCGGGATAGATCCGCCGCCGTTGAAGTCCCAGCGAAAATCCCACTGGCTGACCTGCGCTTTTTGCCAATTGCCTTTGCCATCCGGGCGCGCCAGATAGGCCTGTGATAGCCCCCGATCATCATAACGATGGTAAATCAGCACCGGGCGGGCGTCGTTATCGAAACCCACCTCCTGCACCATGTTGATTAACCCGCCGCCGATCCCGGCGTCGTCGACAATTTCACCCTGGTGGCGGGCAATCGGTAGCGTGAGCGGCGTACCGTCTGATTTCTCCCAGCGTTGCAGGTCACGGCTGCGCACGTAGGAGAGATTATTGTTGGTTTCGCAGTGCGGCGTTTCGCGCCACATCCACACCATATGCCAGTAGCCGTCCGGCCCCAGCAGCGGCTGGCGGGCGTAGCCGTTGCGCGCCCCTTCACCGTTCAGCAGCGGCGTTTCTAACAGGCGTGACCACTGCTGGCGTTCGGTGTCAAAAATGTTGTACAGATCGTCGCCGTTGCCGCTACAGCCATCGCGGTAGCGGAACAGCAACCGCCCCTGCACGTCCTTAAAGAACACCGGGTAGGTGGCGCGCGCTTCCCGTTCGCCGGTCATCGCCGGAACGCACTCCAGCGTAGTGACATCCAGCGGCTGGCGGCTGCGGAAATAAATTAACGGATCGACATGCATATTGCCGGAAAGATGCAGGTATCCGGCGCTATCGACGGCCATCGTCAGGTAATTGTGGGAGTCGAAATCCGTTATATGGGCGTAACGTTCGCGCTCAGGCAACCAGAAACCTTGCGGCTGAAATGTCTGCCACGAGCCATCGGGCAGACGACGCTGGCCGACGGTGATGCGGTGAGCCGCGTCATACCAGGCGGCGAACTGGTGGTTTTCGTGGTTTATCAGGCAATAGAGTACGGTGAAATCTGCGCAGGCGTCTGCCACAGGCGCAACAACGATATCAGTCATCAGACAGTCTCCGGACGAGCAATAAAGGTTTTTTTACGACGTAAGAAAAAGGCGGCCAGCACCAGTGCGCCAATCGGATGCAGTGTCGCACCGGCGTAAATCGGCATCGAGTAGCCAAAGTGGTCGATGATGGAACCGACAAAGCCATTAAAGATAATCGAGGTGACGCCGCCCAGCGCGCTCATCACGCCGATGGCGGTGGCAATAGCTACGCGCGGGGCCAGACCACCCATCATAATGGTTGCCATGCTGAGCCAGGCGGTACACATAAAATTAATCACCGTCATGATGGCGACAGCGGCCCAGGCATTGCTGATGGACGGCAGCAGGAACACCAGCGGCGCGAGGCAGGTTACCGACCAGATGATGGTTAAACGGGCGCGAGTGGCGTCCATACCGCGTGCGACGAGACGGTCTGAAGCCCAGCATACCGCCAGTACACCGAACACGGCAACCAGCGGCGGCAGCCACATCAGCTTGCCTACTTCCGCCAGCGTCAGGCCGATTTTCTCCTGCATAAAGCCCACCTGCCAGTACTGGTAGAAGAACCAGAACGGGTCGGTTAGCAGGCGCGCGATCAGCAGCGCCCAGATAGGCTTTGAGGTGAGCACCATTTTGTAGCGCTCAACCAGCGGTACGCCAGCAGCTGTATCCTGCACCACATCTTCCGCCGCTGGCGGCGTTTTGCGGCTGGAGATAAACCACAGAATGCCCACCACCACGCCGGCCATTGCCGGAATAAAAAACGCCCAACGCCAGCCGGTGGACAGCGTCACCCATGCCACGAACGGCGGGGCGATGATCAACCCCAGCGACTGAATGATATTGGTTAACTGGAAGGCAAACGCCCGCTGCTCGGCGCGAAACCAGGTGAAAACCGCCAGCGTCAGCGCGGGCACAATCCCGGATTCCGCCAGCCCCAGTAAAACGCGGCCTGTAATGAGACCGATCATCGAGTGGGAAAGGCCGGTAATCAGCGTGGCGAGCGACATCAATACCATCAGCGCGCACAGCACGTAACGGCTGCCGAAGCGGTCGACGATGCCGCCGACGAAGAAATACATGAAGGTGTAGGGGATCATAAAGGCGCTGATCAGCACCGAATAATCGCTGTTATCCAGCCCCAGTTCCTGCATCAGCGTGGTTTTGAGGATGGAAACAATTTGCCGATCGAGCGAAAAGAAAAACAGCACGCAGCCGAGAAGCAAAAGCAGCACCCAGATGAGCAGGGTGAAGCCGCCCCGGCCAACAGATTTACCAGCCTGTTGCATTGTGTTCTCCGGTTTATCGTAGAGGTACGAGGTAGACCGGAGTATATCGACGCCGTTTTAATGCCGGGGGAAGCAGGAGAATGGAGTGTGACGCGCGGCAATACGCTTTGACCTGCGATGCCACAATGGCGGGATAAGTGGCACAATTGTGATAAAGCAGCATCGCGCAATAACGGCGATGCTGCTTGAGATGAGCGCGGCTTAGCGCCCTTTCGCCAGGTACTGCGCCATTTCGGCTTCCGGCACCATGCCGCCGCCGGTCGCCCACACCAGATGAGTGGCGTTATTGAGCTGCTCTGCGCTGAAGCTGTGCATCTGCTGGTAATCGGTGGAGGCGCAAACGTGCTGCGGACCGGCCATCCCCGCCAGCGCCGACGGCTCAAGACGAATCCCTTCTTCCTGCGCCAGCCAGCCCAGCATGTCGTACATCGTCTGATCGTCCAGGGTGTACAGACCGTCGAGCAGACGTTCCATCGCCCGGCCAACAAAGCCGGACGCGCGGCCCACCGCCAGCCCATCCGCCGCCGTCAGGTTGTCGATGCCGATGTCCTGCACGGAAATGGTATCGTGCAGCCCGGTATAAATCCCCAGCAGCATGCAGGGGGAATGGGTTGGCTCGGCGAAGAAGCAGTGCACGTTATCGCCAAATGCCAGCTTCAGGCCAAACGCCACGCCGCCGGGACCACCGCCGACGCCGCACGGCAGGTACACAAACAGTGGATGATTTGCATCCACCACGCGGCCCTGCTGGGCAAACTGCGCTTTCAGACGCTGACCAGCCACTGCGTAACCTAAAAACAGCGTGCGGGAATTTTCATCATCGATAAAGAAACAGTTCGGATCGGATTCTGCCGCCTTACGACCCTGTTCAACCGCCACGCCATAATCTTCTTCATACTCCACGACCGTCACGCCGTGACTGCGCAGTTTGGCTTTTTTCCACGCGCGCGCGTCGGCAGACATATGCACCGTCACCTTAAAGCCGATTCGGGCGCTCATAATGCCAATCGACATCCCGAGGTTGCCGGTAGAGCCTACCGCGATACTGTACTGGCTGAAAAACTGTTTAAATTCAGGTGCAAGCAGAATGCTGTAATCGTCCTGTGTGGTCAGCAGACCGGCTTCCAGCGCCAGTTTTTCCGCGTGGGTCAGCACTTCATAAATGCCGCCACGCGCTTTAATTGATCCGGAAATCGGCAGATGGCAGTCCTTCTTCAGCAGGATTTCTCCGCGGATAGGCTGCCCGTACTCTTTTTCCAGGCGTTTTTGCATCGCCGGGATTGCGGCCAGCTCGGACTCGATAATGCCGCCGGTGGCTGCGGTTTCCGGGAATGCCTGCGCCAGATACGGCGCGAAGCGCGTCAGACGAGCATGGGCATCCTGAACATCGTGCTCGGTCAGGCCAACGTACGGTAAACCTTCCGCAAGAGAGGTGGTGCCAGGGTTAAACCAGGTCGTCTCCTTGAGAGCGACCAGGTCTTCCACTAAAGGATACTGGGCGATAAGTGTTTGAATGTTTTCCATAGTCAGTCTCTTTTGCGCTAGATAATAAAGGAAAGCAGGAATGTGCAAACCAGTGCAATCACGGACGCGATAAATGTCGCGGTCGTATAGTATTTGAACGTCTCATTCAGGGTGGCGCCGCAGTACTGCTTCACCAGCCAGAAGAGGGAATCGGTGACGATCGTGCAGCCAATAGCGCCGGAACCGATGGCAATGGCAATGATCTCCGGGCTAACGTTGGGGTAGAGCGGCAGCATTGGTGCCACGATTGCCGTCGCGCCCATCATCGCCACCGTGGCGGAGCCCACCGCGGCATGCAGGATTAACGCCACCAGCCAGGCCAGCAGAATTGGGTGCATATGCATGTTTGAGAGGAGCAACGCGAGGGTATCCGCCAGCCCGCTGCTCTTGAGGATAGCGTTGAATGCGCCGCCTGCGCCGATAATCAGCAGAATGTTGGCAATCGAACCAAACCCGTTTTCAGTGTGGGTCAGCAGCGCGCCCATGCCGATGTGCTGACGCAGGCCGAGAATGTAATAGGCCACGAAGACGGCAATAAACATCGCGGTGATCGGGTTACCAATAAACTCCAGTAGTGTATAGACCGTGCTGCCTTTCGCCATGTTCAGCTCCGCGACGGTTTTCACCAGCATCAGGCCAATCGGCAGCAGAATGGTAAACAGCGTGGCGCTTAGCGACGGCAGCGTACTTTCATCGCGCACTTTCAGGTCGGAAAACTCAGCCGGTACCGGCTTAAACGGCAGACGGTTGCCGAGAAATTTCAGGTACAGCGGCCCGCCGATCAGTGAGGCCATCAATCCTACCAGTAAACCGTAGACAATCACGGTGCCAATATCGGCCCCCAACTTGTTGGCCACGAACAGCGCTGCCGGATGCGGCGGCACCACGCAGTGCACCGCCATCAGCGCCGTACACAGCGGAATCGCCAGCTTCAGCAGTGAGGTATTGGTCTTTTTGGCAATTGAAAAAGCCAGTGGAATCAATAGCACCACGCCCACTTCCACAAACAGCGTGATCCCGCAAATCAGCCCGACCAGTACCATAATGACGTCGGCGGAAAGCCAGCGACAGCGCTGTAGCGTCAGGCCGATGCGTTCGGCCGCGCCGGACACTTCCATCATTTTGCCCAGAATGGTCCCAAGGCCGATAACCGCGGCGAGGAAGCCCAGCGTACCGCCGATGCCACTCTCAATGGCATTGACCATATCCAGCGGCCCCATACCCATCATCGTACCCACGAAGAAGCTGGCTAACAGCAGCGCCAGAAACGGGTGGAATTTAAACTTCACGATGGTCAAAACGATTAACACGATGCTTATCAGCAGCGTGCTCACAACCCAGATTTGAGAGTGCATAACTCACCTTGCCCTGTGATTAACCTGGGGTTATTGGACAAAAATAAGGCAGGGTCTGACAAACGATATAAATTCCCACTCACATGAGCCAGATTGAATCAAATGAGTGATTTATGTCTAATTACTCTGCATTTATGCGACATGATTCACTCTGCGTCACCTATATGCTGATTTTTAGCGCTGGTTTTTTTACACTCTGGCGAAGAGAAATCAGGATGAAAGAGGTGATTATGGATCCCCAGTGCGAGGTCAGAAACCGGCTGCTCAACGGCTGGCAGCTGTCGAAGCTGTATACCTTTGAAGTGGCGGCCCGACATCAGTCATTTGCGCTGGCGGCGGACGAGCTGTCATTAAGCCCCAGCGCCGTCAGCCATCGGATTAATCAGCTGGAAGAGGAGTTAGGCATTCAGCTGTTTGTCCGCTCGCACCGCAAAGTGGAACTCACCCACGAAGGCAAACGCGTGTTCTGGGCGCTGAAATCGTCGCTGGACACGCTCAACCAGGAAATTCTTGATATCAAGAATCAGGAACTGTCGGGGACACTCACCGTCTACTCGCGGCCCTCTATCGCCCAGTGCTGGCTGGTTCCGGCGCTCGGTGATTTTACCCGCCGCTACCCGTCCATTTCACTGACCATCCTGACCGGGAACGACAACGTCAACCTGCAGCGTGCCGGGGTCGATCTGGCGCTCTATTTTGATGATGCGCCGTCCGCGCAGCTCACGCACCATTTTCTGATGGATGAAGAGATTTTGCCGGTATGCAGCCCGGACTACGCCCGTCGCTATGACCTGATGGGATCACTGCTGAACTTGCCGCACTGTACGTTGCTGCACGACAGGCAGGCATGGAGTAACGATTCGGGAACGGATGAATGGCACAGCTGGGCGCAGCATTATGCGGCAAATTTGCCGACATCGTCGGGTATTGGTTTCGATCGTTCTGATTTAGCGGTGATTGCGGCGATGAACCATATCGGCGTGGCGATGGGGAGAAAGAGGCTGGTGCAAAAACGTCTCGACAGCGGAGAGTTGGTCGCGCCTTTTGGCGATATGGCGCTGAAATGCCATCAGCATTACTACATCACCACGCTGCCCGGCAGGCAGTGGCCGAAAATCGAGGCGTTTATTGGTTGGCTTCAGGAGCAGGTTAACCAGGCGGCAAACATAAAAAAGGGCACAGACGGTCCCCTCTCCCCATAGGGGAGAGGGAGAAAACCGGTCCTGATTACACCGCCTGACCCTGATGCGCAAAGCGCGAAGCCAGCGGCAGCCAGCAGAGGAAAATCAGCAGCCCCATCAGCGTCATCAGCAGGCCGATACTGCTCTGCCCGGTTTGCGGCATCATCGCCGACAGCCAGGCCAGCACGCCGGAGCCGATGTTTTGCAGCCCGCCCACCAGCGCCCCGGCGGTACCGGCGAGGAACGGGAACGGCTCCATCGCGCCGCTGGTCGCCAGCGGGAACAGCATGCCTGCGCCGAAGAAGAACAGCGCGGCGGGGACCAGTAGCGTCCAGATATTCATCACGCCGAACAGGCCTGGGATCCACATCATCAGCCCGGCTAACAGGCAACTCACCACCGACTGCCACATAAGGGTCGGGAAGCGTTTTTTGGGCCGCCCGGCGAACCATGCGCCAAAGAATGCCGCCGGAATCGGCAGAATAAACAGGATGCTGACCGTCATGCTGCTGAGGCCTAGCACGCCGCCCATCAGCACGCCCGAGCTCGCTTCAAACACCGCAATTCCGGCCAGGCCGCCAATCAGCATGAGCAGGTAGCAGTTAAAGCCGCTGTTGCCGAACAGCGTTTTATAGTTGCTGATAAGCCGGGTTTTGGGCGCGCCACTCGGACGCGTCTCCGGCATCCAGCGCGCCATACTGAAGGTGACGCCCGCGCACAGCACCAGCAGAAAGCCGTAGCAGGCTCGCCAGTTAATCAGCGTTTCCAGCACGCCGCCAATCAGCGGCGCCAGCAGGGGGCTTACCAGAATCCCCATGTTTAACAGGCTGTTGGCGTGGCGTAGCTGGCTGCCTTCATACAGGTCACGCGGCAGCGTCCGCGCCATCACGCCGCCGACGCCAGTCCCCATTCCCTGTAAAGCGCTGGCGGCAATCAGCACCGTCAGGCTGTGGGTGGTGATGGCAACCAGCGTCGCCAGCATAAAAATCGACATTCCTGCGAGGATCACCGGACGGCGTCCCACGCGGTCGGACAATGGGCCGTAAAACAGCTGGGAAACGCCGTAGGTCAGCAGGTACGCCGCCATCACGCTCTGCACTGCCCCTTCACGCACGTTGAGGTTGCTCGCCATCTGGGCGATAGCGGGAATATAAATGGTCTGCGCCATCTGGCCGACAGCCACCAGCAACACCAGCATCACCAGGATGTTGACGTTTCTATCTCTTTTCATTTCGCTGATTACTTTATGGAATTTAGGTTTGTAAGAATAAACATCCAGGCTATGCGCCAAATCGGAGAGGAATCTACCACACTGCGGTGGCGATTTAATCATGCGTCATGTAAATGAAATGTGTGACGCAGGCAGGATTTATACACGTCGATCGGCAACAATAGTTGCCAGTTTTTCAGGACAGCCGCAGCACGATCGCCCCCGCGGCAATGCCGCAGGCGGCAACCAGGCGAATGCCCGCCACCCGTTCTTTCAGCAACAGCCAGGCGATCAGCGCGCCAAACAAAATCGAGGTTTCGCGCAGCGCGGCGACCACCGCCAGCGGCGCCTGAGTCATGGCCCACAGCGCCAGCCCGTAAGAACCCATGGTGCCCATTCCGCCGAGGATGCCCTTTTTCCAGTTATGCGCCAGATATCTCGACGCCTCGCGACGGCGGGCAAGCATCGCCCAGCAGAGCAGAGTTGAACCATTCAGGAAAAAGGACCATAGCGTATAGCCAAGCGCCGTGTCGGAGAGTCGGACGCCGGTGCCGTCAATCAGCGTATACCCGGCAATAATCCAGGCGTTCAGCAGTGCTAACACCACGCCTCGCTGCGAACCCCCACGACTGTTG
Organism: Kluyvera sp.; assembly: GCF_965301105.1. Lineage (NCBI taxonomy): Bacteria > Pseudomonadati > Pseudomonadota > Gammaproteobacteria > Enterobacterales > Enterobacteriaceae > Kluyvera > Kluyvera sp. Next base: position 10,704 of record NZ_CBDKZX010000015.1, on the reverse strand, counting down.
AACGCCATCCCCAGAATCGCTGTACAGATAACCGCGATTCCGCACCACGCCAGCGCGGAAAGATGATCGCCCAGAAACAGTACGCTGATAATGGCCACCAGCAGCGGCGCGGTGCCGCGCATCAGTGGGTAAGTCTGGCTCATATCGGAAATTTGATAGGTTTTCGCCACCAGCACGGTGTAGATCACCTGTAAAACCGTCGAGGCAATCATAAAAGGCACGCTGGCCGCCGATGGCGCAGGCGCGAAGGGAATGAATACCAATGCGATTAATGCGGCGGAACCGGTGACGCCGATCGCCGAATAGAGTTTATCGTTTCCCGCCTTAACGATAGCGTTCCAGCTCGCGTGCAGCAGCGCGGCAAACAGCAAAATGCAAAAAACAGAAAGTGTCATGATCATGCGTGGTTGAGGGGGAATTCACCAAAACGTAACACAACCCACCGGCGGAAAACAGGGCCAGAAATAGGGGAAAACTGGGACAGTTCAGAGGATTTCCCTCCGCGCGGAAATGTGATCTTTGCTGCATTTTTACGCAGATGAAAATATTTCCATTGTCAGCCTGAAAAAGCTGTGTTTGTATAAATTCACTTAACGAATGATGAGACAGACCCTGAATGACTCCATCCATGATGACTTCGACCCTACTAAAAACCGCGCTACCAGCCGCGGTGGTCGTCGTGCGTGTGGTGGTGGTCGTCGGCAATGCGCCGTAGGGTCAGGAACACACACGATTCCAAACCCCGCCGGCGCAAACCGGGCGGGGTTTTTAGTTTCTAGCCCCTCCCGGATGGTCGGCCCAGAATAAAAGGACTGGAGCATGGCAAGTTCGGGCACAACATCACAACCGACCCGGTTTACGGGCGCGCAGTTAATCGTTCATTTACTGGAGCGTCAGGGCATCACTATGGTGACCGGCATCCCCGGCGGCACGGTGCTTCCGCTGTACGACGCGTTAAGCCAGAGCACGCAAATCCGTCATATTCTGGCGCGACACGAGCAGGGCGCGGGCTTTATCGCCCAGGGCATGGCGCGCACCCAGGGTAAGCCGGCGGTGTGCATGGCCTGTAGCGGCCCCGGCGCCACCAACCTGGTCACCGCCATTGCCGACGCGCGCCTCGACTCCATTCCCTTGGTGTGCATCACCGGTCAGGTGGCCTCCTCGTTAATCGGTACCGACGCGTTCCAGGAAGTCGACACCTACGGTATCTCTATCCCCATCACTAAACACAACTACTTAGTCCGCAACATCAATGAATTACCGCAGGTTATTGCTGATGCCTTCCGGATTGCGCAGTCGGGTCGCCCAGGTCCGGTGTGGATAGACATTCCTAAGGATGTGCAGACCGCGGAAATCGACATCAGCGAACTGCCGGAACCGGGCGGTCGCGCTGCCACGCCAGACTTTAGCGCCGGGAGCGTCAGCGAAGCGGCGGCGATGATTAACGCCGCGCAGCGTCCAGTGCTGTATCTCGGCGGCGGGGTAATTAACGCGCCGCAACGCGTACGCGAACTGGCCGAGAAAGCCAACCTGCCAACCACCATGACGCTGATGGCGCTGGGCATACTGCCGAAAGCGCACCCGCTGTCGTTAGGCATGCTGGGCATGCATGGCGCGCGCAGTACCAACTTTATTCTGCAACAATCTGATTTGCTGGTAGTTTTAGGCGCACGTTTTGATGACCGGGCGACCGGTAAAGTGGCGGAATTCTGTCCGAACGCGAAAATTATTCACGTGGATATCGACCGCGCCGAGCTGGGCAAAATCAAGCAGGCGCATGTGGCGATTCAGGCGGATGTGGATGACGTTCTGGCGCAGCTGCTGCCGCAGATTGACGCGCAGCCGCGTACCGAGTGGCGCGGTAAAGTCGCCGAGCTGCAACAAGAGTTCCCGGGGGCGATTCCGCAAGCCGGTGACCCACTCAGCCATTACGGCCTGATCAACGCTGTTGCCGCCTGTGTAGACGACAACGCGATCATCACCACCGACGTGGGCCAGCATCAGATGTGGGCGGCGCAGGCTTATCCGCTGAACCGTCCACGCCAGTGGCTGACCTCCGGCGGCCTCGGCACCATGGGCTTCGGCCTGCCGGCGGCCATCGGCGCGGCGCTGGCGAATCCGGACAAGAAAGTGCTGTGTTTCTCCGGTGACGGCAGCCTGATGATGAACATCCAGGAGATGGCGACGGCGGCAGAAAATCAGCTGGACGTGAAGATTATTCTGATGAACAACCAGGCGCTGGGGCTGGTGCATCAACAGCAGAGCCTGTTCTACAAGCAGGGCGTATTTGCCGCCACCTATCCGGGCATGATTAACTTTATGCAAATTGCCGCCGGTTTCGGCCTTGAAACCTGCGATTTAAACAACGAAACGGATCCGCAAGCGGCGCTGCAGGCGATCATCAACCGCCCAGGACCGGCGCTGATCCACGTGCGTATCGATGCGGAAGAAAAAGTGTATCCGATGGTTCCGCCGGGTGCGGCGAATAGCGAAATGGTGGGGGAATAAGCCATGCAAAAACAGACTCATGATAACGTTATTCTGGAGCTTACCGTGCGCAACCATCCGGGCGTCATGACTCACGTCTGCGGGCTATTTGCCCGTCGTGCGTTTAACGTGGAGGGCATTCTCTGTCTGCCGATCCACGGCAGCGACCATAGCCGAATCTGGCTATTGGTGAATGACGACCAGCGCCTTGAGCAGATGATGAGCCAGATCGACAAGCTGGAAGATGTGGTGAAAGTGGCCCGCAACCAGTCAGATCCCTCGATGTTTAATAAAATCTCCGTCTTCTTCGAGTAGTTCGCTCAAGACTTGAACAGCCACGCGCTTATCGTTAAGGTAAGCGCGTTTTTTTATCCGCCAGGACAAACCCATGATCACCATCGCCCTTATCGACGACCACACTATCGTCCGCTCCGGCTTTGCCCAGCTGCTCGGTCTGGAACCGGATTTGCAGGTCATTGCGGAGTTTGGTTCCGGGCGCGAGGCGTTGGCCGGCTTACCGGGGCGAGGCGTGCAGGTGTGCATTTGCGATATTTCGATGCCCGATATCTCGGGCCTTGAGCTGCTGAGCCAGTTGCCAAAAGGGATGGCGATCATCATGCTCTCCGTCCACGACAGCCCGGCGCTGGTCGAGCAGGCGCTGAAGGCCGGGGCGCGCGGCTTTCTCTCCAAGCGCTGTAGCCCGGATGAACTGATTGCCGCCGTACATACCGTGGCGACAGGCGGTTGCTACTTAACGCCGGATATTGCCGTCAAGCTGGCGGCCGGTCGTCAGGATCCGTTGACCAAGCGTGAGCGTCAGGTGGCGGAAAAACTGGCGCAGGGCATGGCGGTCAAAGAGATCGCCGCCGAGCTGGGGTTGTCACCGAAGACGGTGCACGTTCATCGCGCTAACCTGATGGAAAAGCTGAACGTCAGCAACGACGTTGAGCTGGCGCGCCGCATGTTTGACGGCTGGCAATGAACGCACTTTTCTCCCGGTTGATTACCGTTGTTGCCTGTTTCTTTATCTTTTCCGCCGCGTGGTTTTGCCTGTGGAGTATCAGCCTGCACCTGGTTGAGCGCCCGGAGCTGGCGGTACTGCTGTTTCCGTTCGGCCTTCGTCTGGGATTAATGCTGCAATGCCCGCGCAGCTACTGGCCAGTGTTGCTGGGCGCGGAGTGGCTGCTGATGTACTGGCTGGCGCAGGAAGTGGCGTTGGCGCATCTGCCGGTTTTGATGATTGGGAGTTTTCTTACGTTGCTGCCGGTCACGCTGATTTCCCGCTATCGTCATCAACGCGACTGGCGCACATTGCTTTTGCAGGGGGCGGCGCTGACGGCTGCGGCGCTACTGCAATCGCTGCCCTGGCTGGGGCAAGGCGAAGCGGCGTGGAATGCGCTGCTGCTGACGCTCACCGGCGGCCTGACGTTAGCGCCGATCTGTCTGGTGTTCTGGCACTATCTCACCAGCACCACCTGGCTGCCGCTCGGCCCGGCGCTGGTGTCGCAGCCGGTGAACTGGCGTGGACGACATCTGGTCTGGTATCTGCTGCTGTTCACCGTCAGTCTGTGGCTGCAGCTCGGTTTACCCGCCGAGCTGTCGCGCTTTACCCCGTTCTGTCTTGCCTTACCGATTATCGCGCTCGCCTGGCACTACGGCTGGCAGGGAGCGCTGATTGCGACGTTGATGAACGCCATCGCGCTGATTGCAAGCCAGACCTGGCACGATCACCCGGTCGATTTACTGCTCTCGCTGCTGGCGCAAAGCCTGACCGGGCTGCTGCTCGGTGCTGGCATTCAGCGGCTGCGTGAGCTGAATCAGTCGCTGCAAAACGAACTGGCGCGCAACCACCGGCTGGCGGAACGTCTGCTGGAAACCGAAGAGAGCGTGCGCCGCGACGTCGCGCGCGAACTGCACGACGATATCGGCCAGACCATCACCGCCATTCGCACGCAGGCGGGGATTGTGCAGCGACTGGCCCCCGACAACGTCGGGGTGAAGCAGAGTGGGGCGCATATTGAACAGCTTTCGCTGGGCGTATACGATGCCGTGCGCCGCCTGCTGGGTCGCCTGCGTCCGCGTCAGCTGGACGATCTCACGCTGGAACAGGCCATTCGTTCGCTGATGCGTGAAATGGAGCTGGAAAGCCGCGGTATCGTCAGCCACCTTGACTGGCGAATCGACGAGTCATTGCTGAGCGAAAGCCAGCGCGTGACGCTGTTTCGCGTCTGTCAGGAAGGGCTCAACAACATTGTTAAGCACGCCAACGCCAGCGCGGTGACGCTCCAGGGTTGGCAACAGGATGAACGGCTGATGCTGGTCATCGAGGACGACGGCAGCGGCTTGCCGCCGGGTTCGAATCAGCAAGGTTTTGGCCTCACCGGTATGCGCGAGCGCGTGACGGCGCTCGGTGGTTCACTCACGATTTCCTGCATGCACGGCACGCGCGTTAGCGTGTCGCTGCCCCAGCGCTACGCCTGAGGAACGGCGATGTTTCAGTTTTTAAAAGCCCCGGCCAGCGTGCCGCTTATCACCGACAAGCAGGAAGTGGACGCCCGCTACCGTTACTGGCGGCGGCATATCCTGCTGACCATCTGGCTCGGCTACGCGCTGTTTTACTTCACCCGCAAAAGCTTTAACGCCGCGGTGCCGGAGATCATCACCAGCGGCGTGCTGACCCGCAGCGATATCGGTCTGCTGGCGACGCTGTTTTACATCACCTACGGACTGTCGAAGTTTGTTTCGGGTATCGTCAGCGACCGCTCGAACGCCCGCTATTTTATGGGGATCGGGCTAATCGCTACTGGCGTGGTCAATATTCTGTTCGGTTTCTCCACCTCACTGTGGGCCTTTGCCGTGCTGTGGGCGCTGAACGCCTTCTTCCAGGGCTGGGGGGCGCCGGTGTGCGCCCGCTTGCTCACCGCGTGGTATTCGCGCAACGAGCGCGGCGGCTGGTGGGCCATCTGGAACACCGCGCACAACGTCGGCGGCGCGCTGATTCCGATGGTGATGGGCGCGGCGGCGCTGCATTACGGCTGGCGCGCCGGGATGATGATTGCCGGGTTGCTGGCGATCGTGGTGGGCGTTTTTCTTTGCTGGCGACTGCGCGACAGACCGCAGGCGGTAGGCTTGCCGCCGGTTGGCGACTGGCAGCACGACGCGCTGGAGATAGCCCAACAGCAGGAAGGGGCGGGGCTGACTCGTAAAGAGATCCTCACCCGGTACGTGTTACTCAACCCGTATATCTGGCTATTGTCGTTGTGCTACGTGCTGGTGTACGTGGTGCGCGCGGCGATCAACGACTGGGGCAATCTGTATATGTCGGAGACGCTCGGCGTCGATTTGGTCACCGCCAACACCGCTGTCACCATGTTTGAACTGGGCGGCTTTATCGGCGCGCTGGTGGCAGGCTGGGGCTCAGACAAGCTGTTTAACGGCAATCGAGGGCCGATGAACTTGATTTTCGCCGCCGGGATTCTGCTTTCGGTCGGCTCGCTGTGGCTGATGCCGTTCGCCAGCTACGTGATGCAGGCGGCGTGCTTCTTCACCACCGGGTTCTTCGTCTTTGGCCCGCAGATGCTGATTGGCATGGCGGCGGCAGAGTGCTCGCACAAAGAGGCGGCAGGCGCGGCGACCGGGTTTGTCGGGCTGTTTGCTTATCTGGGGGCCTCGCTCTCCGGCTGGCCGCTGGCGAAGGTGATGGAAGCGTGGCACTGGACCGGATTCTTCGTGGTGATCGCCATTGCGGCGGGGATTTCCGCGCTGCTGTTACTGCCGTTCTTAAACGCCCAGGCCCCGCGCGAAGCGTGACCTGCTTCACCTTTCTTCGACAAACGGCGTAAAACTAAGAAATTTTCCCGGTTCCACCTGGACGCTGTCTCAGGCCAGCTGCGCCGCTGATTTTTACAATACCGGCCATCACGCAGGTATAAAAATCAGGAGATACCCATGCTGGCCTTCTTAAACCAGGTGCGCAAACCGACCCTGGATCTGCCGCTCGATGTGCGGCGCAAAATGTGGTTCAAACCGTTCATGCAGTCCTATCTGGTGGTCTTTATCGGCTACCTGACCATGTACCTGATCCGCAAAAACTTCAACATCGCGCAGAACGACATGATCTCCACCTACGGGCTGAGCATGACGCAGCTGGGGATGATTGGCCTGGGCTTTTCCATTACCTACGGCGTGGGCAAAACGCTGGTTTCCTACTACGCTGACGGCAAAAACACCAAGCAGTTCCTGCCGTTTATGCTGATCCTCTCCGCCATTTGTATGCTCGGCTTCAGCGCCAGCATGGGCTCGGGCTCCGTCAGCTTGTTCCTGATGATTACTTTCTATGCTCTGAGCGGTTTCTTCCAGAGCACCGGTGGCTCGTGCAGTTATTCCACCATCACCAAGTGGACACCGCGCCGTAAGCGCGGTTCCTACCTCGGTATGTGGAACATCTCCCACAACCTCGGCGGTGCGGGTGCGGCGGGTGTCGCGCTGTTCGGCGCGAATTACCTGTTCGACGGCCACGTCATCGGGATGTTTATCTTCCCGTCGATTATTGCCCTGATTGTCGGTTTTATCGGCCTGCGTTTTGGCAGCGATTCCCCGGAATCTTACGGTCTTGGCAAAGCTGAAGAACTGTTCGGTGAAGAGATCAGCGAAGAGGACAAAGAGACCGAAGAAAACGAGATGACCAAATGGCAGATCTTTGTTGAGTACGTGCTGAAAAACAAAGTGATCTGGCTGTTATGTTTCTCGAACATCTTCCTGTACGTGGTGCGTATCGGTATCGACCAGTGGTCCACCGTCTACGCTTTCCAGGAGCTGAAGCTCTCCAAAGAAGTGGCGATTCAGGGCTTTACCCTGTTTGAAGTGGGCGCGCTGGTCGGCACGCTGCTGTGGGGCTGGCTCTCCGATCTCGCTAACGGTCGTCGCGCGCTGGTGGCTTGCGTGGCGCTGGCACTCATCATCGCCACGCTCGGCGTATACCAGCACGCCAGCAACCAGTACGTCTATCTGGCGTCGCTGTTTGCCCTCGGCTTCCTGGTGTTCGGTCCGCAGCTGTTAATCGGCGTGGCCGCCGTCGGATTTGTACCGAAAAAAGCGATCGGCGCGGCCGATGGCATTAAAGGCACCTTCGCCTACCTGATTGGTGACAGCTTCGCCAAGCTGGGTCTGGGGATGATTGCCGACGGCACGCCGATTTTCGGCCTCACCGGTTGGGCGGGCACCTTTGCCGCGCTGGATACCGCCGCCATTGGCTGTATCTGCCTGATGGCCATCGTCGCTATCTTTGAAGAACGTAAAATTCGCCGTGAGAAAAAGATTCAGCAGTTAAAAATGGCGTAAGTGTGTTTGGTAACGTTTGCCCGGTTCTGCACCGGGCTTTTTTATGCCTGGGATCTGAGATCCGCTTTCATCATCCTCTGCCTTCATCGAGCTAACGCACATTATGGTATGCCCGATTATCGACAGCGCGCAAAATCCCATTATCATGTCCGGGTTTAGCCTAAGTGAGAGCGTGCATGATCTGGTTAATTCTGGCCACCCTGGCGGTGGTATTTGTTGTCGGATTTCGGATCCTGACCTCGAGTTCCCGACGGGCTATACGCCGTCTCAGCGAACGACTGGCGATCACGCCAGAACCGGTAGAGTCGATGATCGACCAGTTAGGGAAAGCGCAGGGCGAAGAGTTTTTACGTTATCTGGAGCGTCCTAACGAAGCCCATTTGCAGAATGCGGCGCAGATGCTGCTGATCTGGCAGGTGTGCATCGTCGACGGCAGTGAATCCAATATGCACACCTGGCATCGGCGGCTGCAAAAAGCCCGTCTCGCCGCGCCCATCACCGACGCTCAGGTGCGTCTGGCACTCAGCTTCCTGCGCGAACTGGAACCGGAGATTAGCGAGCTCAACGCTTTCCAGTATCGCTACAACGCGCTGTTCCACGATGAAAACGGCGTTCACTGGCTGCATTGAGGTCATCGGCGATGGTGTGGCGTAATTATCTGCTGCGTTATCCGACATAAATCGTCACAGCAGAACCTTAAGGCCGTGTTTTTGAACAACACTCAGCAGTTTCAGTGACATCCCGCTGGGGCGTTTAACGCCGCTTTCCCACTTCTGTACCGTTGATACGCTAGTATTCAGATAGCGGGCGAAAACGGGTTGGCTAACCTTGAGCTCTTCACGGAGCGCTTTTATTTCAAGCGGCTGCAGGTCTCTGATATTGCTTAAGCAGGTGGTATCAAAACTGCGCATTGTCTCCAGAGGAATGGCATCCACGCTAAATAATCCAGATGCCGCGCTGTGAATTGCTTCAAAGGCAGGGCTTTTGAATTTAGTTTTTGCTGACATGGCGCACCTCTATCAGTTCTTTATTGTTAATGAGTGCCGTTATCTGATCTTCGGTAAGGCAAGCATAGTACTTTGCTAACTCACGAAAGCCCGCGAGTTCGCCATAGCTGATGTTTGCCATATCCTGTTTGGCATACAGAAAGGTGTAAAACCAATGTTCACCTCCCTTTGCCAGCACAATTGCGCGATCGCGGTTCTGATTGAGACGTTTTTTATAAACCCCGCCTCCGAGATTATCTGCTTTTCCCTGTAGTACGGCGTTGACTGCCTCACTTAACTCGTCATCTTTTATCGTGTGGGATTTCGCTTCCCTGTTAAACCACCTGGTTTTGAATATTCGCATCAGGTTGACATCCTGTAGTCTAAAGTGTAGCACCAGGTGATACACTATGTCTTGCCTTTTGGTTTTGCACGCAGGGAGAGACGATAATTCTCAGCTTCCGATCGGCCTCGCAAAATGCAGTGCAACCATGTCAGTTGCTAAAACGTTAAATACGTCACAGTTAAGATGTTACACTGCGTGTCTTTTCCGCAAAGACACCCTCCGCAGGTAACAAAATGAGTGCACATATCGAAGAAAAAACCCGCGCTGACGTCGTTGCGCGGCCCAACTGGTCGGCGGTTTTCGCCGTGGCGTTTTGCGTCGCCTGCCTGATTACCGTCGAGTTTTTACCCGTCAGCCTGCTGACACCGATGGCGCAGGATCTGGGGATTTCCGAAGGCGTCGCCGGGCAGTCGGTCACGGTGACCGCGTTTGTCGCCATGTTCTCCAGCCTGTTTATTACCCAGGCCATTGGCGCGACCAACCGTCGCTACGTGGTGATTCTGTTCTCCGTTCTCCTGACGCTTTCCTGCCTGCTGGTGTCGTTTGCCAGTTCGTTCACGTTGCTGCTGTTGGGGCGTGCTTGTCTGGGGCTGGCGCTGGGGGGCTTCTGGGCCATGTCGGCTTCACTGACGATGCGTCTGGTGCCCGCTCGCACGGTGCCGAAAGCGCTGTCGGTGATCTTTGGCGCGGTGTCTATCGCACTGGTGATTGCTGCGCCGCTGGGGAGTTTTCTGGGCGGTATCATCGGCTGGCGTAACGTCTTTAACGCGGCGGCGGTAATGGGGCTGCTGTGTTGCATTTGGGTGGTGAAGGCGTTGCCATCGCTGCCGGGTGAACCTGCGCATCAGAAGCAAAACATGTTTAGCCTGCTGCAGCGTCCCGGCGTGATGGCCGGGATGATCGCCATCTTTATGTCCTTCGCCGGGCAGTTTGCCTTCTTCACTTATATTCGCCCGGTGTATACGAATCTGGCGGGCTTTGACGTTGATGGCCTGACGTTGGTGCTGCTGAGCTTCGGTATCGCCAGCTTTATCGGTACGTCGTTCTCTTCCGTTATCCTTAAACGCTCGGTCAAACTGGCGCTAGCCGGTGCGCCGCTGGTGCTGGCGGTGAGCGCGCTGGTGCTTACGTTGTGGGGCGGCGAGAAAGTGGTAGCCGCTGGCATCGCGATTATCTGGGGGCTGGCGTTTGCACTGGTGCCGGTGGGCTGGTCGACGTGGATTACCCGCTCACTGGCCGATCAGGCGGAAAAAGCCGGTTCTATTCAGGTGGCCGTCATTCAGTTGGCGAATACCTGTGGCGCGGCGATTGGCGGACTGGCGCTGGATCGTCTGGGGCTGACTTCGCCGTTAATGATTTCCGGCGCGCTGATGCTGCTGACCGCCGTGCTGGTGACGGCGAAAGTAAGAATTCAATGAGAAGATGGCGTAGAACACTGCCTACGCCAATCGTACCCTCTCGCCCGTTTTGGGCGAGAGGAGCTATCACGTTCGCTTAGAACCACGCCTCAAACATGCCGCCGAAGTTCAGTGAATCCAGCTGCTG